>NZ_CALIED010000026.1:0-27856 GCF_938022135.1 uncultured Psychrobacillus sp. | reverse complement strand
TCTCTGATTTAATATTTCTTTGCATCCTAAATCAACCATAACCTTTAACATAGCCAATATTTTTAACCTTTCTCATTCAAGGCTGCTTGTTTTTTTAATGGTATATCGTATAGTAAGCTCGTAATAATTGAAATGAATATTAGACTGGCTAAAATTAATATCATGACTGGAGTGCCATGCGCTTCAACTAAAACTCCTCCTATTAATGGTCCAATCATACGTCCCACGGTCGCCATACTATTTACAATGCCTTGGTAGAAGCCTTCCCTGCCTTTTGGAGCCAGCTGGCTAGCAATAGTTGGAACTGCTGGCCAAACGAACATTTCCCCAAAAGTTAGAATAACCATCGCCGTGACAAACATCGTATAGTCTTCCGCAAATGCTACCACTATAAAGGAAATCATAAATATGACAAGCCCTAAAATCATCTGCGTTTTTATCTTATGTTCTAAACGATTAATAATTGGTTTAATAATCGGCTGAGCAACCAAGATCAGTATCCCATTGACCGTCCATAAAAGACTATACTGCTTTAATGTAATTCCTAAATCTAGTACATAGGTTGATATAGTCGAAGTCCATTGAACATAAATGATCCAAGTAAGCATATAACCAAATGTTACAATCATCATTGCATAAAAAGGTGCCATTTGTTTAATTTTCTTCTCTTCTCCTAAAATTGAGGCCTGATGGTTTGAAACGTTAGACATGTTTCCATAGAACTGACGAGCGATAACAAAAAAGAACACATAGGCGAGTAGATTTGCTCCAAAAATATTATTTATATTATGATCTGCAACTATTCCAGCTAAGGCTGGACCAATAGCAACACCTAAGTTTTGAGCTAAATAAATAGCATTAAACGCTTTACGTCCACCTTCCGGCCATACATTCCCCACCATCGCATACATGCTTGGGAAGATGATACCACCACTAAACCCGAGAATAGCGACTAGCCATACATATTCTGGCCAATCATGCCAAACGGTTAGCGCTGCTAACGAGAGTATGGATAACAGAATTCCAAACACTATAGATTTATAGCCGCCTATTCTGTCAAATAAAAACCCGCCTAACAAATTACCGATCACACCGGTTCCAGCGTTTAGCATCAACACTAACCCCGCCATCGTTAACGATTGACCAAGGTAGTCATGCATATAGATTGTATGTAAGGGCCATAAAAATGAATTCCCCAGTGTATTAATAAACATTCCAATAATTAAAAGCCAGACTGCTTTTGGCATTAATATTCCTCATTTCCTTAGACACTCAAAATATTGTAGCTTTTTTTAAACTGCACTTCAAGATAATTAAATCTACCAAGTCAAAGTTTCATGATAAAATAATCCTGTTAAGGAGTGAAACTAATGAACAATAACTTTCCATTCCCTTCAGACGGGAAGAGATACTTTACATGGAACCGATATTTGCGTGATACCTTTGATATGAAAATTTTCAAGGTGGCGCTTGATGCAGGGTTTGATTGTCCAAATCGAGATGGCACGGTCGCTTATGGTGGATGTACATTTTGCAGTGTTGCTGGTAGTGGCGATTTTGCAGGTGACAAAGTAGATCCTATACCAGTGCAGTTTGAAAAAATTCGAGATAAAATGCATGAGAAATGGAAGAAAGGAAAATATATTGCTTACTTTCAGGCTTATACGAATACACATGCCCCCCTCCCTGTGTTAAAAGAAAAGTTTGAAGCTGCTCTGGCACTAGAAGGAGTTGTGGGGATTTCTATTGCGACTAGACCTGACTGTTTACCAGATGACGTAGTAGAATATTTGGCAGAGTTAAATGAACGGACATTTCTATGGGTTGAGCTCGGTCTACAGACAGTCCATGAGAGTACAGCAAGGCTAGTTAACAGAGCCCATGATTTTAATACTTATATAGAAGGAGTCTCTAAACTAAGAAAGCATGGTATCCGTATTTGTACTCACATTATAAATGGTTTGCCATTAGAAAATAGAGAGATGATGATGGAAACAGCCAGAGAGGTAGCTAAGCTAGATGTTCAAGGGATTAAGATTCACCTTCTGCACCTATTAAAAGGAACTCCTATGGTGAAGCAATATGAAAAAGGAATGTTAGAGTTTATGGGACGAGATGAATATATCCAGCTGGTAGCTGACCAATTAGAAATTCTCCCGCCTGAGATGATCATTCATCGTATTACAGGAGATGGTCCTATTGATTTAATGATTGGACCAATGTGGAGTGCCAACAAATGGGAAGTGTTGAATGGAATCGATGCTGAACTCGCTAAGAGAGAAAGCTATCAAGGAAAACTATTTACGAAGACTGGTGAGTTATTATGAAGCTAAAAAGAATTCTTCCTTATGCAAAGGAGCTTCTTCAGGATGTGATAAAAGAAGGAGATACGGTAGTTGATGCAACTGCTGGAAATGGTCATGACACCTTATTCCTTGCCAGCTTAGTTGGCGATCAAGGACATGTATTTGCATTCGATGTCCAAACAGAAGCAATTGAATCGACCTCTGAAAGACTGAGTAATGCGGCTGTCAGAGATCGTGTCTCTCTAATTTTAGATAGTCACGGCAATGTAAGTAATTATATCGACAAACAGATTTCAGCAGCTGTCTTCAATTTAGGCTATCTACCTGGTAGTAATCATGAGGTAGTTACTAGGGGTAACTCCACTATTCAAGCAATTACATCCTTATTAGATCTTCTAAAAATTGGAGGTCTCATTGTTTTAGTAGTTTATCATGGACATGAGGGTGGTAAACAAGAAAAAGATGAAGTCATTTCTTTTGTTCAACAACTCCCTCAATCTTTCGTTCATGTATTATGCTACCAATTTCTAAACCAAGAAAATGACCCTCCATTTATCATTGCCATAGAAAAAATGAAGGAAAGGTGAATAAATGGATGAAGGGTGGAGAAACTAACATAAAAAGGAGATTACCATGCCAAAAATAGCTTCCGTTAGTACATATAAACCTCCATACTCCCTAGAACAATCCAACATAGAACAATTAACGAAAGAGCTTTTTCAAGATAAAATCCCACAGCTTGAACGCTTGCTTAAAGTATTTGAAAACGGTGATATCAAATCGAGAAATTTTTGTGTACCACTAGAGTGGCATCAAACGAATCATTCATTTGAAGAGAGAAATTCTCTGTATATTGAGCTTACTACCAAATATAGTGTAGAAGTAATCCAAGCCTGCCTTCAAAACAGTTCTTTCCTAGAGAAGAACGTCTCCCCTGAAGAAATTGATGCTATTATCTTTGTAAGCAGCACTGGTATATCTACTCCAAGTATCGATGCGCGGGTGATGAATCATCTTCCCTTCTCAGACAGGCTAAAACGTATTCCATTGTGGGGACTAGGCTGTGCAGGCGGGGCAGCAGGCATAAGCAGAGCATTTGATTACTGTAAGGCACATCCTTCTGACAAGGTGCTCGTTGTTTGTGTTGAGCTATGTAGCTTGACCTTCCAACCCAATGATTATTCTAAGAGTAATCTAGTCGGTGCCTCTCTTTTTGCAGATGGAGCGGCCTGCGTGTTAGTTTGCGGGGACGATGTGGAAATTGGAACCAAAAGACCCGTACCTCATATCATTAATACAGCGTCCAAATGGATGCCAGATTCTGAAGATGTTATGGGCTGGGAAGTAAAAAATAGTGGCTTACATGTAGTATTCTCGAAAAGCATACCGACGATTATCTCCAAATGGCTTGGCCCGTTTATGCACGAATTCTTGAGCGAGGAAAAGATTACGAGTGAGGATATCGTTAACTTTGTTGCTCATCCAGGAGGAAAAAAAGTGTTAAAGGCGTATGAGGATACCCTTCATCTATCCGAAGACCAAACCGCTATCTCAAGAGAAGTGCTAAAAAATCATGGAAATATGTCTTCTCCAACGGTTCTCTATGTATTAGAACAATTTATGCTTAAAGAAAATGCTCCTAATGACTATGGCATGCTAGTCGCTCTAGGCCCTGGTTTTTGTGGCGAAGCAGTGCTATTAAATTGGAGGGATTGATATGTTATTTTTCATCGTTATAGCACTAGTCATTATTCAGAGATTAGTCGAAGTAGCTGTTGCTAAGAGAAACGAGAAACGAATGCTAGCTCAAGGGGCCTACGAAGTGGGAGCTTCCCATTACCCTTACATGCTAGCACTTCATATAAGCTTCTTTCTTTTTCTAATTGCAGAGGTTGTTTTATTGGATCGAGGAATTTCTCCATTATTCCCAGTATTTTTATTCGTTTTCTTGTTAGTCCAATTACTTCGCGTGTGGTGCCTGACATCTCTCGGAAAGTTTTGGAATACCAAAATAATTATACTTCCTGGCACTAACGTAGTTACAAAAGGTCCATATCTATATTTCAGACACCCTAACTATATTGTTGTTTGTACCGAAATCCTGTTACTTCCACTGATGTTCCAGGCATATTTTACAGCACTTGCGTTCACGCTATTAAACCTTGCAATGCTTTCCGTTCGGATTCCATTAGAAGAGAAGGCTTTAATAGAAGCAACAGATTATGAAGAAGCATTAAAAAAGAAGAAGATTTCAGCTTCCTAGCTGGTATCTTCTTCTTTTTGCTTTTTAGATTAAGCTTGTTTCGTTACAGCCTCTTCGACTGCGCGAGCGACAATATAATGGACTGCAGGATCTAATGGGTTTGGTATTAGCTCACCCGGTCTTGTATAATCCACAATTGCCTTCGCCGCTGCAATCAGCATTGGATACGTGATTTCTTTAGCCCCAGCATTTAAAGCACCTTTAAAAATTCCTGGGAATCCTATTACATTATTTACTGAGCGACCATCTGCAGCAAAAGCTGCTCCAGCCGCAATCGCTTCAGATGGAAGGATTTCTGGATTAGGGTTAGAAAGCGCTAATATGATTTGACCTTTTCGCACCATCTCCGGTTTTATCAAACCTTGAACACCAGTAGTAGCTACGATAATATCACAGTTCCCCATCATTTCTTCTAAAGAATTCATTGTCTGACCACCGTACTGAAGCAGACGCTCTTTTGCCGCTTCCTGACGATCCAATCCATATACATCTTCTACTCCATAGGCCATTAACATACGGCATATAGCTAATCCTGCTGCTCCTAAGCCTATCTGACCAATCCTTGCATTTTTGATGTCTACCTCGGTAGCTCGACATGCAGAAAGTATAGCAGACAATGCTACCACTGCAGTTCCATGCTGGTCATCATGCATAACAGGGATAGGAAGCTCTGCTTTTAATCTTTCTTCTATTTCAAAGCAATGTGGTGAACCGATATCTTCAAGCAATATTGCACCAAATCCTTGGTGAATATGCTTAATAGTTTCTACTACTTCGTCCGGATCGCTCGTATCTAATAGAATCGGTATACCGCTCAATCCTACAAATTGATCTAACAGTACAGATTTCCCTTCCATTACCGGCATACCTGCAACAGAACCTATGTTACCTAACCCTAATATAGCAGTTCCATCCGTAACAATAGCTACCGAATTTCCGATGGACGTAAAATATTGAGCCTTATCTGGTTCATTGACAATCTCCATGCAAACGCTAGCAACACCAGGTGTGTAGATTCTTTGAAGGTCTCCTAGTGAACGAACGTCATATCTGCTCTTCATCGCAATCTTTCCACCTTCATGCGCTTTCAACACATCATCACTGATCGCTTGAATCTTCACACCGTTTCCAATAGCTTCTATATTACTTATAATTTTCTCAAAATCTTTTTTAGACTTGCTTGTAACAGATATGTCGCGAATAGTAGTTAAAGCACCACTTTTTAAAGTTGTAATATCCCCTATATCGCCTTCTCCCATTCCAATTGCAGTTGCTACCTTAGCAAAGTTACCAGGTTTAGAAGGTGTTTCTACTATTATATTACGAATAATATGTTGGTTTTCCATAGTTTTCTCCTAATCTCTCACTATTTTTGAATTATATGATTATAACACAAAAATTCTATTTGTTTGATAATGAAACATTTAATATAGATAAAAGTGATAGTTAAGTAGGTGCTCACCTTATCTATGTAACCCTTCTCTTTAAAATTACTTTTTCCACCATCATAAAGTGGTATAATTAGGAAAATATAGGAGGTCATTATGGATACTATTACGTTAATCATTATTTTGAGTTTAATCATGCTAGGAGTAATATCATTCACACTTTTTATAAGAAGACTATTAATAAATACCACACCAAGATCGTCTCATACCTCTTCTGAATCAGATATTGACAAAAAATTGGACAAAATTATCATGTTGTTAGAAGAGAATAAATCTTCAAAATAGAAAAGCTGAACATAATTAGTCTCCCTTTCAGGTCTTGAAATAGTAAGCATATCTATTTGATATAGAGGGAAAAACTTGTTCGAGCGGAGTACCATAGCGAAGAAAAACCACTAAAATTCTACTGTTCGTAAAATTTTAGTGGTTTTTTATTTCTAAGGTGGCTTTGTCCTAGTCACTTATTAAGGTTTATTATATTTTTTTCAAATGATGGATTATTCGTTCGTATATTTTAAGGAATTGTAATTCAAATTAAACATGTCCTTCGTTTCGATTGAAGCATTTCTATTAGTACTTCAGTTTCTAGTGGCCAGTTAATTATTACACGATATACCCGATGGATCGTAATACATTATTAATGAAGGAGTGGGAATACGTAAATATTTCTTCTCTTTCTGGCTCTAGATACAAGTCATGAAAGCAATTCTTCCATTCCTTAAATTGATAATCCGAAAGCTCTTGTTTTTTCAGCCATACTTTAGCAGCTGCTGTATCCGTAATTTTATCTCTTTCACCCGTCATCAATAGTAAAGGAACATTAGGAATAGATTCATGATATTGACTAACCGTTCTCATCTCATTTTCCAGCTCTTTATACCAGCCATGTGAAATTATTGTTCGATAATAAGGATCATCAACTAGATTTTGATAAGCGCCGTAGTTTCTAGTGAGTTCCTTGAGCTGAATATCGTGGTTTATCTTTTGCTGTACGGAGATTTTAGCTAAAGTCTTCGTCCATTTAGATGGAAGCTTGTTTAACTGTAGCCATGGCGATGTCAAGATAACACCCGCATACTGGACCTCTATTTTATGTAACATTTTCATCACCAAGGTTGCCCCAAGACCATGTCCAATGATGAATATAGGAAGATCATAGGAAACTGCCACCTGTACTGCTTGTTTTATGTATTCTTTGTAAAGATCAAAAGATTCATCATGGATGGTTTTTGCTCTCACCAACTCCCCATGTCCTGGCAGATCTCCCATTACTATATGGCAATTAGAGCTTCTCAATTTTTCGATTAACCAAGCATAGCGTCTGTGATGCTCATAGGCACTATGAACAATTATTACTACTGCTTTTGCTTTTTCATCTGATTCCCATTTCCACATGTTCAACATACCTCATTTCTAAAACACTCTCCACGTACTATTTATTTCCTTCTTCCCATTTGTTTGATAGGATTAATTATATTCTAATAAAATAAAGGAGTGTGTCTATTTTGATTTATCCTTACAAAGATAAGAAACCTTCGATCGATGAATCAGTTTATATTGCTGATTATGTCACAATTACAGGGGATGTTACAATCGGACCAGAGACTACAATTTGGTTTAATACGGTAATTAGAGGGGACGTTGCCCCTACTGTGATCGGAAGTAGAGTAAGCATTCAAGATTTAAGTTGCCTACACCAAAGTCCCAATAACCCATTAATCATTGAAGATGAGGTCACTGTCGGCCATCAGGTCACTTTACATAGCTGCACAATCCGAAAAGGTGCTTTAATTGGCATGGGTTCCATTATATTAGATGGCGCTGAAATAGGTGAGGGTGCTTTTATTGGAGCAGGAAGCTTGGTTCCCCAAGGCAAAAAAATTCCACCTAATACGCTTGCTTTTGGAAGTCCAGCAAAGGTTATACGAGAACTAAATGAGGAAGATAAAAAAGATGTGCAACGAATTATTCATGAGTATGCTGAAAAAGGACAATACTATAAATCGATAAAACCAATTTAAAAATGATTAAAAAATTTAACCATACTTATATTTTATATAATTTATACCCATTAATCCATAAAGAGTAAACGCACCCAATTATTAATCTCCTTTAAATACACTTAGTTTTCAGATCATCTGTATAAAAGTATAAAAAGAACAGAAGGTATTAAGAGATCAATCTCTTAATACCTTCTGTTTTTATAAGAGGCATTCTGTAATAGAAGACTCTTTTATAGACCAGCCTTTTGCTTTAATAGCTCTGCTTTGTCTGTTCTTTCCCATGGTGCATCAATATCAGTACGTCCAAAATGTCCGTAAGCAGCAGTTTGCTTGTAGATTGGGCGACGAAGGTCTAACATTTTAATTATGCCAGCTGGGCGAAGGTCAAATAGCTCACGGATATAAGTTACCAAATCTGCTTCGGATACTTTACCTGTTTCAAATGTATCAATAGCAATTGATACAGGCTGTGCTACTCCGATTGCATAAGCAAGCTGTACCTCACAACGATCAGCAAGACCAGCTGCAACAATATTCTTTGCCACATAACGAGCTGCATAAGCTGCAGAACGGTCTACTTTTGTTGGATCCTTACCAGAGAAAGCTCCTCCTCCATGACGAGCATACCCACCGTAAGTATCTACGATAATTTTACGACCTGTCAAACCTGCATCCCCTTGTGGACCACCGATAACAAAGCGACCAGTCGGATTGATAAAGTACTTTGTTTCGTCTGTTATTAAATTAGTAGGAACTACTGGTTTAATAACATGTTCTTTTAAATCTTTTTGAATTTGTTCTAACGTTACTTCCGGATGATGCTGTGTGGAAATAACAATCGTATCGATATGAACTGGATTGTTATTTTCGTCATATTCTACTGTTACTTGTGTTTTACCATCTGGTCGTAAGTAATCTAATGTTTCGTCTTTACGAACCTCAGCTAATCGGCGAGCTAATTTGTGGGCTAGGCTAATTGGAAGTGGCATAAGCTCTGGTGTTTCATTACAAGCATAGCCAAACATTAAACCTTGGTCCCCAGCTCCGATTGCTTCAATATCAGAATCAGACATCGAACCTTCTCGAGCTTCTAGTGCTTGGTCAACTCCCATAGCGATATCAACCGATTGCTCATCGATAGCTGTAAGAACTGCTGACGTTTCTGAGTCAAAACCATATTTAGCTCGCGTATATCCAATTTCTTGAATAGTAGCTCGCACTACTTTTGGAATGTCTACATAAGTAGAGGTTGTGATTTCTCCAGCAACTAAAACCAAACCTGTAGTAACTGTTGTTTCACAAGCTACACGAGCGTTTGGATCTTCCGTTAAAATCGCATCTAAGATAGCATCTGATATTTGGTCACAAATTTTATCTGGATGACCTTCTGTTACTGATTCCGATGTAAATAATCGTCTTTGTGTCAAAAAAATTCCCTCCTATGTCCTGCGAGATTTCTCTCAGGAATTGATACGGTACTCATTCCCATGTCAAGCCTATAGTAAACTTGAAGCCGTTTCGGACTTGGCACACAAGGATTTAGGGCGATGTAATATAAAAAAACCTCTCACTCACGTAGTTACATGAGGAAAGGGATTAATATCATAAACACCTTTCACTCTTATCAATCAAGGAATTTCACCTTGTATCAGGTTTGGCACCTTTGTAACGTAAGTATAATTACAGGTTGCCGGGTTTCATAGGGCCTGAACCCCTCCACACGCTCGGAATAAGAGTATCCGTTCAATTCACCATCATACGTATATTAGCAAAATAAGTCAACAGGTAAATTTGTTATTTATTCACAATTACAAAAAAAATCATTTTTTGAGCTTTAATTAGTGTAGACTATTTAGTTTAATGTGTTATACTATTTCACATATCAACGAAAAATCCTCTTTATGATGTTTCCGTGAAGAGCTAAAAACTTTAATAAAGGATGGTAATACTATATGAATTCAATCGATACTGTGAGCGAACTGAACGAATTGTTAGCTGGTAATAATATTAGCCTGCAATTATCAGTACCACAATTAGTGGAAAAAGCTACGTCAAGAGGAGAAGCAGTACTAACTTCCACTGGAGCTGTTAAAGCAGAGACGGGCAAATATACAGGACGTTCTCCAAAAGACAAGTATATAGTTGAGGAACCTATCTCAAAAGACAAAATCGATTGGGGATCTGTAAACCAACCTATCTCATCTTCGCACTTTGAAGCATTATATTCAAAAGTTATGAACTATTTAAAGGAAAAAAATGAACTATTCGTCTTTAAAGGATACGCTGGTGCAGACAAGGATTCACGTTTAAGCATCCAAGTAATCAACGAATACGCTTGGCATAACCTGTTTGCTCACCAATTATTCATTCGTCCTTCTGAAGAGGAGTTAATATCTCATAAAGCAGACTTCACTGTCATTAGTGCTCCGAACTTCAAAGCAAATCCTGCTGTTGACGGAACTAATTCAGAAACATTTATCATTGTATCCATGGAAAAACGCATCGTTTTAATCGGTGGTACGGAATACGCAGGAGAAATGAAAAAGTCTATATTCTCTATTATGAACTATTTATTGCCTGAACAAAATATTTTGCCTATGCACTGCTCTGCTAACGTTGGAGAAAAAGGTGATGTAACATTATTCTTCGGTCTATCAGGTACTGGAAAAACTACATTATCTGCTGATGCTGGAAGAAAACTAATTGGTGATGATGAGCACGGCTGGTCTGATAATGGTGTATTTAATATCGAAGGCGGCTGCTATGCAAAATGTATCGACCTAACAAGAGAAAATGAGCCACAAATTTTTGACGCTATCAAATTTGGTACAGTTTTAGAAAACGTAGTTGTAGACCCTACTACTCGTACTGCTGATTATACGGATAGCTCATTAACTGAAAATACTCGTGCAGCTTATCCAATTCAATATATAGATAATATTGTTGATCCATCTGTTGCTGGTCACCCAAACACAATCATCTTCTTAACTGCAGATGCATTTGGAGTGTTACCTCCAATCAGTAAGCTTACTAAAGAGCAAGCAATGTATCACTTTTTGAGTGGATTCACTTCTAAGCTTGCTGGTACAGAGCGTGGAATTACTTCTCCACAACCTGCATTCTCAACATGCTTCGGTTCTCCATTCCTACCATTACATGCAACTGTGTACGCTGAAATGCTTGGGAAGAAAATCGATGAGCACGGTGCTCAAGTATTCTTAGTAAACACTGGCTGGACTGGTGGAGAATATGGTGTAGGAAGCCGCATGAAGCTTTCTTACACGCGTACGATGGTTCGTGCTGCAATCGAAGGTAAATTAACTGACGTAGAAACAACTAAAGATGCAGTATTTGGATTAGATATTCCTACTAGCATTGACGGAGTTCCTTCTGAGGTATTAATCCCTCGTAACGCATGGGAAGATAAAGCCGCTTATGATCAAAAAGCGTCTGAGCTAGCTCAATCCTTCCGCGAAAACTTCGAAAAGTTTGGAACTGTCTCTGAAGAGATCTCATTAAAAGGCGGTCCTACTGCTTAATTCAATTTAAACTTAAGCGGCTAATGCAAAAAAAGCCTACTTCTAAAAACAAAAAGCTCTGCAATTTTACTCTGAATGTAAAATTGACGGAGCTTTTTTTGATTAAAGTTAAATATGTCTAATGGGTTTGTGTTGGAGAGAAAAAGGAAAAACATGTGCCGTTTTGAAGCGTTTCTATTATTGGATATTTTTAGAAATATTGAGAAATTTATGATAGAATATATTTAAGATTGTCTTAATATGGAGGTGAAATTAATCTATGTTTATACTCTTAGTAATTATTGGAGCTGTTTTAATGCCGATATTAGCTATTATTTTTTGTCTTAACCTAGTAGAAATAATAAAAAAAGTAAAGAACGATGAATCTACTACTAAAAATACATTTTGGTTGACCACTACTTTTATGCTAATTGCATGGAGCATTTCTCTTAGCGCTTTATCCAGTTTTGCTACTAACTAGCCATATTTCAATAAAATGATAAAGTACTTAAAGAAAAAACCGCTCAAATTCGTAGCGTTTTTTTCTTTTATATTGTTGAAATACACAGCTAACTATTTCCTAGGAAATCCCCTCTCCTGAGCCGCTTATGCTTGGACTCCGATCATAAACCTAAGCACTACATCTTAACTAGAATATTTTCCATAGAATTTGAAGAAACCAAACGGCAGAATATAACCAATGAAGAAGTGGTTCTACTATACATCTCTTAAAATTATCGAAAGATGGGAGTCGCAAAAATGAAGAAATGGTTGTTGGTAATGTTATTTTGCGTCACCTTAATTCTATCTGCTTGTTCTCAAGGTGAAGAAGACACACAGGAATATTTGGGGGTTATTAGTGAGGGGAAAGTTTTGGGTTATGAATACACTGTCATAAAAGAGAAGAATAGTAACTTATGGAAGGTTAGATACAAAGAGGATATAACGATTATCGAAGAGAGTACTGATAATAAAGAAGATTTATTAAAATTTAGGAATGCTGTAATTGACAGTAAATTAGTATTAGTAAAACTTATTACATCGGTATCATATTTATTAATTGTTACTATTACCACGCTTATCCTTTATAAAAAAAATAGAAAGATGCTTAAAGATGGCAGTGCAATGATAACTATTTTTGTAGGCATTGCTGTGTATATTGCCTTTAAAGCGTCTTTTGATTTAAGCAGTTTATTACACGACACTAAATACTTCTATTTGACCCTTACTATTTAAATTAAAACAGTGTGAATGTCCATCGTCTTTGTCATACGTACAACTCCATATGAAAGAGGTTATGTTAATGAGAATGAATGCTACCTTTCTACTCCGTTTTAAGGCCTTCATGATTGATTACATTTTTATACTAGTTTATTTAGCCCTTCTTTTTGTTATCAATGTTTTCTTGTTCCCATCTTTACAAGAGTTTTTCAATGGTTCTTTAATAGTAGCTCAGGTTACAGGTTTTTTAATGGTAACTTTTCCGGTGTCGCTATATTTTATAGTTTTTGACTCATCTATTGGAGGGCAGTCTATTGGAAAAAGAAAAACTGGTATACAAGTGGTTTATAAAAACGGAGAAGCAATAACACTCTTCCGAGCAACTTTTCGAACCGTCCTAAAATTTTTACCATGGGAGTTGTCACATTTCCTTGTTTATCGGCTCGTTTACATAGGTGATGGCGAAATACCACTCTCCTACTATCTGGTTGGTGGACTGATTTATACACTTATGTTTGCATACATTTTGACCGCCATTTTTACTAAGAAAAAACAATCTCTGTATGATATTCTGGCAGAAACAGAGGTTGTTAAGAGATGAAACTTTAGTGGAACAAGGGGGAAATCAATTGAAAAAACTCTGCTTAGCAATATTCACAATGGTGCTGATATTAGTCATCACAGGCTGTTCCAAGCTTGAACCTATGACGTTTGAGGAGATTTACTCAGGAGACTTAACAGAAGTATCCAAAATAGAGATTAGACACGGTAATGGAGAACTTAAAGAGATTACAGATCAATCAATTATAAACTTTTGGCTTGATAGTATAAAAAACATAGTATTTGAACCTTCTACAAACCAAGAGGGGCAAGTTGGTTCTCTATATAATGTTGATCTTTTTGACGGGAAAAATTTAACCCTCTCCTTTTCTACTACACAAATAAATGATTTTTATTACAATGAAAATGAGCAAATATTGGAGAAATTAAATTCGTTATTCAGTGAAAACTAAACGTTCGCACGAATCTGTAATTAACGGACAAAAATTAAAAGAGGTAATAGACTATGTCCATTACCTCCTCCCGTATATAAAGGAATACTATTCCTCAAAGTCGTCATGATATTCCATTTCAGTTGAAATTGGGAATATTGCTTTTATCTCTTCAGCCTTTTCTTCATCTACGTTTGAAAAAATGATTTCAGCTCCATATTGCCCAATCTCTAATTGTTCTTCTCCATTTGTATTGAAAAACATGGTGAACCATTTCAGTCCCCCGATTGGATCTTGAGAATAATTTCGGAAAAATAATCTATTCTCATCGTTTAAATTTACGGTAAAAACCTTCATTAACCCTTCATTCAGTGCCTCAAAGCTTTTTTCGGAAAGCTCATTGACTACTTCCTCTTCTTCAGCCCAGCAATGTATCACTACTTCCGAATACTCATTCGTATACTGATCCCATAAGTCCTCCCAAAAGCTTAAATCTGTTGGGAACACCGCCTTTTCCTCTAAACTCATTGACTCTACTTTAACAACTAACTGACCCACTTATTTGCCTCCTCCATGTTTTTTCATCCATAAACACACGTCCTTCACTACTTGTCGATTTACCTTAGAAGGAAAGTAATGTGTGAAGTCTGGATAATACCATGTCTCTACAATTTTGTTATACCCTATTAAAGCCTGTTCTAACACTTTTGCATGCTCAATTGATACATTCACATCTTCTCTCCCATGAATGATTAACACAGGGGCATGAATTTCTTCGATTTGATTTAATACATTTCTTCCCTCATATTCTTCCTCACGGTTGGAGGGAGTTCCACCTATTACGCGCTTCATCATTCTTCGCATATCCAGTCTTTCCTCGTATGTGAGATAAATATCAGATACTCCCGCCCAGGAAACAAGCGAGCTGATGTCTTCCCTTATAACAGCTGTCCATAAGGCCATCATGCCACCCCTAGAAAAGGCAAATAGATGGACTTTGTCGGGGTTGCAAAATTGTTTTAATACATCCACCGCATAAACGGCATCCCATCGATCCTCGCCACCAAACTCATCTCGTCCTTCTCCGCCTCGATTTCCACGGTAATAAGGGGCAAAGACAACAAGTCCTTGAGAAGCAAATTGAGCAATTCGTGCAGGGCGAACCATACCAACCCCTTGGATACCTCCTCTGCAATATAGCATTCCATCATAATTTCCCTCTTTAATCGGGTATGCTAGCATTCCTTTTATCCGTAAGCCACAGGACCAGTATGTAATTTCTTTTAAATGCACGTTCGGATTTGGAGACGGATACACACGAATTTTATCAATCGTTCCATCTTTCTTCATAAATCATCACCTCTTTAAGAATGACTTCCATTCCTTTGTCCTTCATATGAAAGGATAAATTCGGACAAGCTTCTAGCTCTTTTGACGTGAGCCAGACTGCTCCATCTGTTTCATAATTCACTGCCTCTGTATGTATATCCTTCACCTCTGCTATAAATACCGCCTTACAAAATGGTTTCACATCATGAACTACATATTCGGCAAACCATTCTAAACGGTATACTGCTACATTTGTTTCTTCTAAAGTTTCTCGGATAGCAGCTTCCTCTATAGTTTCATATACCTCTTTTTTACCACCAGGAAACTCTATCCCTCTTTTAGGATGGTTAGTTAGCAACCATTTATGACCTTTCTGTGCTAAAACGAGCACATGCTGAGGCTCTATTGAAAAGCTATCTTTTTCAAAACTAAGATCCACCCTATATCCATTTAAATCATTAAAAGAAATCATATATGTACGCTCCCTTGTATTTCATTGCTTGATGTTGCTGTTTGACTTATATTTACTTTAAAAGTTTATCATAGGCAAATAAAAAAAGGTTTAGCATAAAACTAAACCAGGAGTCTAAATAATAATAAACAAGTAAACAAGCATGATTCCTAAATCCGCTATACTATGACTGACAATGGATGGAACAATAGTATGAAATCTTGAGCGAAAAATGCCCCACATAATTCCTGCAAGGAATACCATCAAGGTAGCGAAAACAGGTATATGGAAAATAGGCATGACCACTACAAAATGATATAGGGCATAAAAAAATGCCGTTATAATAATTGTAAGCTTTGATCCAAGTCGATGTAGTAATCGGTCATACATAAACCTTCTCCAATAAAACTCTTCTAATATAGGGTTAATGAAAATAAGGAAAAGTACAAGGAAAATTACTTTCGCTCCTGTAAAATCCCATTGGACAAGAGCTACTTCCAAGCCTTCTTGATCTATAGCTATCGATTGAAGTAAGTAGGCAAAACTATAAATAGCTATTAAGCAAATAATTCCGCTTATAATCCCCACAGTCATCGAGTACTTCGGTTGAGGGAATATTAAACGAGTACGCGTTTTCCTTCTATAGCTTACTAGGATTGGAACAACCAGTAACCAGCCATAGAAGAGCAAAAATGTAATGGCTATATTCTTTATAAGGACAAGACCTAAAATGATCATGATAGTAGGTCCAATTAGTAAAATCAGCTGTTTAACCATATACCCTCCTAATTATTTCTAATTTATCATTAGAAAAAAGACTTGGCAATGCACCAAGTCTTAACCTTCCCACTTTTCTTGCTCCTGTTGTTTATAATTTTTGCCGCCTTCTTGACTGTTTTGGCCAGCGTTAACCTTTGCCTTATCTTGCGGAGAAAGATGTAAAAGGGAGCTTGCATTGCGGTAAGTAGTTGTATCGTTACCTTTACCATTAACATTTTTAGTCATTACAGATGCCTACTTTCTTTAAAAAATGGAAGCTGTTCAATAAATGCTTGAGATTCTCTGTCACTAAACTCGTGGATTAGAGCATATAGCTTCTTGATTCGGTTGTCGTATTCTTCATTAGAAAAATCATTACTATAATACTTTAATGGCACATGGGCTCTCCAAAAGGTATTCATGTCTTTGTGATACAGCTGATAAAACAAAGTTTCAAAAACTGGGATAATATCCTGCCTAGCTGTTATTTCATATTCCCATGGCGATTCATCTGGATACAAGTATACTCTCCGTTGACTCAACGAAACGTAAGCTTTAATTTCTGTCATATCACACATCCTTTTCGTGTAGTATGTTCCCAAAACAAAAAAACATGCACCATATAAGGTACATGTTTTTCTCTTACGCTTGTACGTCTACTACTGTCCCTTTAAAAGGATGTGTAGCAGGTTGAGGCATACTCTCTAGCATTTCCACTGCTGCTACAGTTTCCATATTAAGTGCATTTTTCATAACACTCATTTGAACTGTTTGTTGTAGCTGTGCTAGCTGAGAAGACATGATGGAGTTAATATCCAAAATAATTCCCCCTTACAAGCTTATTATCGACATAAAGTTCATTTATTCCATTATTTATTGGAATCTCCTAAAAATGCATTTAACATCCATTGGTGTTTCTCGATTTTTTGATAGATGGCATTTAGGACATCCTCTGTCATATCATCTTCATCCTTAGCAGCCTCTTCCATCCCTTTTTTCAAGGACTTCATGATTTTATCAAAATCTTTTACTACTGCTTCTACCATTTCCTCAGCCGTTTCTTTGTTATTTGCTTCCTTCACCTCAGAAAGCTCTAGATGCTCTTTTAACGTAGCAGTTGGCTTTCCTCCTAAAGTTAATAAGCGTTCTGCTATTTCATCCATATTTAAAGTTGTTTCGTTATATAGTTCTTCAAACTTTGCATGTAATGTAAAGAATTGCGGTCCTTTTACATACCAATGAAAATTATGTAATTTTGTATACATGACTGAAAATGTTGCTACTAGATTATTTAGTTCTTTATTTAATGCTGCTGACATAATTTTGACACTCTCCTCTAGAATTATAATTGCTTTCTCTTTTCATATACCTCTTATTTTCTTACAATAAACATAAGACATTAAAATGGAGTGAGCAAATATGGTATTTTGGATCTTAGGTATAGCAATTATATTCAGTATTGTTGGTTTTACCTTTCTATATAAATTAGCAACAAAAGAAAATATATCCGCTATTGACCCTAAACCGAAGGATACAGACGCATGAAGCGAATCCTATTAAGTATTTTTCGCTTCTATCAAAAATTTATATCACCATTGTCTCCACCTAGCTGCCGCTTCTATCCAACATGCTCTCACTATGGAGTGGAGGCTGTAGAAAAACATGGTGCTATAAAAGGTAGCTACCTAACGGTTAAACGTATATCTAAATGTCATCCATTTCATGAGGGTGGATTTGACCCAGTACCAGAAGAATGGCCTTTGAAGAAAAAATAACTCAAAGGCTATTTTTTCTTGCCTTTTTGAACATAATATTGTAAGCTAATAAAGTTCTTAATACATAAAACGTAATCATTACTATTTAGAAAGGTTGATAAAATTGAAACGTCTTTTCCTATTATGCATGTTAACGTTTATTTTATTCATCGCTGCTTGTGGGCAGCAAGAAGAAACAACCACAGCAGAAGGTGGCCAATTAGATATATATACAACCGTATATCCACTCCAATATTTCACAGAACGAATTGGAGGAAATGAAGTAAAGGTCCAATCTATTTATCCACCAGGTGCCAATGAGCATACATTTGAACCTACTCAAAAGGACATGATTGCTCTGGCTGACGCTGATTTATTCTTTTACATCGGTTTGGGCCTAGAAGGATTTGTAGAAAATGCAAAAAAGACTTTAGCTGAGGAAAATGTAGAAATGGTAGCCGTAATTGATGGCGTGCCAGACAGTGCTTTAGAAGTGAACGAGGATGAGCATGACCATCATTATAAGGAAGGTACAGATGAACATGATCACGAAGGTCATGAGGAAGATTCTGCAGAAGCAGACGAACATAATCATGATTCAGAGGAAAATGGAGATGGACATGAAGGCCATGAACACGGAGATACCGATCCACACGTATGGATTTCTCCAAAAATCAGTCAAGATCTAGCTTTAACAGTAAAAAACAAGCTAGTCGAAGTTTCTCCAGAAAATGAAAAATTATTTGAAGAGAACTATCAAGCACTTGTTAGCGAGCTTCAACAATTAGATACTGACTTTGAAGAAATGTCTCACGCTGCATCATCTAAAACGTTTTTTGTTTCCCATGCAGCATTTGGTTATTTAGCTGACACATATGGCCTAGAACAAATTGCTATTGCGGGCTTAAACTCTCAGCAGGAGCCTTCTCAAAAGGAGCTAACTAAGATCATTGATATGGCTAAAGAGAAAAATGTAGAGTATATTCTTTTTGAACAAAACGTAAACTCTAAGCTAACAGAAGTCATTCAAAAAGAAATTGGAGCAGAAAGTCTAGTGCTCCACAATCTAGGTGTCCTTTCTAAAGAGGATATAGCAAATGAAGAAACCTACTTTACTTTAATGCAAAAAAATCTAGAAACTTTAAAAACGGCTTTAAATTAGAACACTTTTCTAGTTAGAAACGCGAGAATGTTGATATAACGACATTCTCGCGTTTCTTTTATTATGAAGAGTCACCTATATTAGTTGCTCTACTGATATTATTGGTGTGACCGACCGATTATTCGATGTGACCGACCGATTTTATTGGAGAACCGACCGATTATTCGATGGAACCGACCGATTTTGTGGCAGAACCGACCGATTCCTATTTTATTGCCATCCACTTCTTGTTATGAAAGTCTATTTAAGTTAATCCGTAAGTACTGTTTTATTTCATCGTATAACGCTTCGACTTCTTTAGAGCTGTCTAGCTGGAGGATGGGACTTTGTGATAATTCCATTTCATAGCGCTGTGCCACATATGTCCCTCCTTGACTTTTATCGGTTTCCGTTAAGTAGGTTTTGCACCATTCTATAAAGTCATTCGTATATAATCCATGCTCGTCTAGCCACGATTGTTTACCAGTTTTACGGGAAATTTCTCTTTTTCTTATGCGGTCCATTCTTTCATTCTCCGGTAAAGACAGAAAGACTAAAAGTTCCAGATCGGAAAAGCCATCTGGATGCCATGAAAAAATAGAGCCCGAGACTACATAACACTTATTAGAACTGATATCTCGCTGATACATTTCTCTTCTTATTTCAATTGGATTATTTTCTAGAAACGTATCGTCCTTCCACAGATAGGAATCGGTATCGATCCATTTTATTTGCTCTCGGTGTGCAAAATATTCACCTAATGTACTCTTCCCCGTTCCAGATCCGCCTATAATTTGAATTCTCATACGTTTCCCCTCCTCATAGCAAAAGAATAACCCGTAAAAAAAGCCGAGAAAGCTGTTCTCTCGGCTTTATAAATATTCATGAAGCTTTCTTCTTAAAATTTTATTGGAAGCATTTCTAGGTAGCTCCTCGATAAAATAATAACGGACAGGCTGTTTATATGTAGCAAGCTGGGGTTTCATAAATGATTTTAATTCTTCTTCGGTAACCTCGCTCTTCAACACAACAAAGGCAATCGGTACGTGCCCCCATTTTTCATCCTGAATACCAGTTACTCCGGCTTCTTTTACAGCACTATGCTTAACTATGGCCTGCTCCACTTCAGCAGGATAAATATTTTCCCCACCCGAAATGATTAAATCTGATCTACGGTCGACGACGTATAAATAACCTTCGTCATCTATATAGCCCATATCTCCCGTATGGAGCCACCCATCATCCTGTGGATCCTTGGAAGATGCTGCTCCAATATAACCCTTCGTAACATGTGGTCCTTTAATACAAATTTCTCCTATCTCCTTTTTTCCTGAAATACGTATTTCTGCGAAAAAGAGTGGCTTTCCTGCTGAGCCTAGCTTACGAATAGCATCCTCACTAGACAATGTCGTAGTTTGTGAGGACGTTTCCGTCATACCATACGTCTGTAAAACAGGTATCTTACATTTAATTGCTCGCTCCAAGTAATGGAGAGGAACAGGCCCTCCACCGACTAGCATAGATTGGAAAGTATCTGGGAACGTTTGATTCCGTTCCTCTAACACACTAATCAATCTTTCTAACGTTACAGCGACTACAGACATTCTAGTAACTGTTCCATTTAAAATTTCCTCTATAGACTTATTTGCATCAAACTTTGTATGGAGGCTGACTGTCATACCATATAGAACGGAACGCATTAGAATAGAAAATCCGCTAATATGAAACAAAGGCATTGCGCATAACCAGCAATCATTAGGCTGAACACCTAAATTTAAAGCAGATCCCATTGCACTCATCACATGATTTTCTAGTGTTTGTCGAACACCCTTTGGCTTCCCTGTCGTACCAGATGTGTACATAATAGTGATTGTTCTATCCTTTGGCCATTCAGCGTCTATTTGAAATTGCTTGTTTGAGGCTCCTGTAACCTGATTAAAGGATATCCGGTTACCATACATCAAACTTCTATCTAACCGATCGACTAATAATACGTCAGACTGACTATCATTTAATTGATAAATCAGCTCGTCCTCTGTTAAACGTTCATTAAGCATGACTAGCTCACAGCCTAATTGCATGCAGCCATGTAAAACTGTCACTAGCTGTGGGCTGGACGACGCCAATATGGCAATTCTCATCCCTTTGTTAACACCTAATTTATGTAGCTTCTCGGCAAAGTCTATTGCCTCCTGCTGTAATTGTGAGAATGTCCATTGTTGGTCTTCAAATATGATAGCTAATCTATTTGGCGTAAGACTTGCTCGTTTAACCAAGAGATTAGGGTACATAATAAACAACTCCTTTATTAAGTAAAGCACAAGCAAATGCATTTCTATCTTTTAAAAAAAGCTGCCCTTAAAGGACAGCTTAGAGAAATCATAAAATATCTTACTAAATCACGGGAAACGTGGGAATTGACCGAAGTCTGGTTTACGTTTTTCTTTAAACGCATCGCGACCTTCTTTAGCTTCCTCAGTTGTGTAATAAAGAAGTGTTGCATCTCCAGCTAATTGTTGAAGACCAGCAAGTCCATCTGTATCAGCATTCATAGCTGCTTTTAAGAAACGAAGTGCGGTTGGGCTCTTTTCTAGCATTTCCTCACACCATTGAACAGTCTCGTCCTCTAATTGCTCATAAGGAACAACAGTGTTAACTAAGCCCATATCTAACGCTTGTTTTGCATCATATTGACGGCATAGGTACCAAATTTCACGTGCTTTCTTGTGACCAATGATACGAGCTAAATAGCCTGAACCATATCCAGCATCAAAGGAGCCTACGTTTGGACCAGTTTGTCCAAAAATAGCATTGTCCGCAGCGATTGTTAAGTCACAAACTACGTGTAATACATGACCTCCACCAATTGCATATCCAGCTACCATAGCTACAACTGGCTTAGGAATTACACGGATTAAACGTTGTAGGTCTAGAACATTAAGACGTGGGATTTCATCCTCGCCTACATATCCACCATGACCTCGAACCTTTTGGTCTCCGCCTGAACAGAAAGCTTTTTCGCCTTCTCCAGTTAAAATAATTACTCCAACGTTTTTGTCATCGCGAGCACGAGAAAATGCGTCGATCATTTCCATCACTGTTTTAGGACGGAAAGCATTTCGCACTTCTGGGCGATTAATCGTTACTTTAGCAATTCCATTATAGAATTCATATTTAATGTCTTCATATGTATGTAATGTTGTCCATTCACGAGTCATCTTACATCCTCCTTCAAAATTATATCCTCTACTATTGTAGCAAACAATTTGGGATTTTCCACATGAATTGCATGGCCCACACCATTTATTATTTTCCAGTCAGCATTTGGTAATATAGCTAACATCTTTTTAGCAATTTCACAGAACTTCTTATCTAGCTCTCCCGTTAACATGATTACTGGAAATTCAAGAGAGACTAGCTTATCCCATAAGGAAGGCTGCACTCCAGTGCTAAAGCCCTTCAAGCTATTCGACAAGCCTATTGCTGTTTGAGACATTCGCTCTTCTCTTATCTGTTCCTGCTTCTTCAGTGATAAACTCTTTTGAGAATCAAACAAAGGAATCTGCTCCCAGTAATCTGTAAATGCGAGAACACCGTCTACTAGAATTTTTTCAGCTAGCTTGCTATCCGCTGATTTTCTTTGTATACGTGCTTCCTCATCCTTTAAGCCTGGAGAACTGCTTTCAAGTATTAAACAGTCGACCTCGTACTTACTTGCATAGGCAAGTGCCAATCTACCACCCATAGAATACCCTATAAGCGTAAAATGATCCCAGCCTATCTGTTGGATTAGTGCATGTAGATCCTCCACCTGCTCCTGAGCAAAGTAACGACTAGCATTTTCAGGCTTGTCACTTTCCCCGTGGCCAATTAAATCAATGGTTAGCAGTTCAATAGAAGGACCTAGAGAAGCGATAACTTCCTCCCATGTCTTACTAGATCCAGTAAATCCATGCAGAAGGACCGCCTTCTTCTTGGCGCCTGTATTGTACCTATTAACGTTCATCTGAATGGACCTAACGGTTATTAAGCTTTCCAAGTGACATCCAGCTCCTTAGTGATTGCTGCCCAAAGCTTTCGATGAGTTTCTGTATTGTTCTGTCGATCCGTACGAACTTCAATCATACGTATATTCTTCATTTTATCCTTACTTAAGACAGCTTGAAAATCTTCCTTAGTATGTACTACATCATATTGAGCATCGTACATAGTAGCAATAGCTGAAAACTCAAGCCCTGTAGGTGTCCCGAACAAATGCTCAAAGTAATTAGTTTCCGTAGATTGTGGCAAGTAAGAGAATATGCCTCCTCCATCATTATTCATAATAACAATGGTTAAATCTGTTTCGCTAAAACGAGTGACTATTAATCCATTTACATCATGGAGAAATGCCAAATCCCCGATTAATAGATAGCCAGGTCTTTTAGTTGCTGCTTGAATTCCTAAAGCAGTAGACACTACTCCATCAATTCCGTTTGTCCCTCTATTGGCATATACATGGACATCCTTAGAAGTTTTATTGAAAAAGGTGTCTACATCACGTATAGGCATGCTGCTACTTGCTATTAAATCTGTTTTGTCTGGAAGCACTTCAAAAAACGTTCCCGCTAACGCACCCTCGTCGGTTTGCTCTGAAATGTACATCTTAATATGATTCGTTGCTATATCATTTGCCTTAGACCAATTTTCTAGATAGCTAGATGATTGCTTTTCTTCTACCTGAAACCAAAGAGATGACGGATCTACTTGTACGTGATGAGTTACGACATGAAGAGAATCTCTAAATAGTGGGCTTTCATCGACAGCTATAAAGGTTTTAGGAGGGTTTGCCTCTAGAAACTTCATAAGCGGCTTAGAAACCGGCTGAGCACCAAAACGAATGACTGCATCAGGGATAGCTGATTGCATAAACGCTTCACTTTTTAAAATAGCGTCATATTGGTCTATACATAAATGCATACAATCCATAGGTACATTACTTCGAAGCGTGGACAATGGATCCGCTAGTACTGGCCATTGTATAGCTTTCACAAACTCCCAGAAACCTACTGTCGAGTTTAGGGAATCTCCTGCAATAATAAGTCCCTTATCTGTGTTTGTTATTAGCTGAGTATACCAATTAATGCATTCTTCGCTTGGCATAAGCTTCCCTATCTCCGTTTGCTGCATTTGAGGGATGGAAGCAGGCCGATCCATTTCTAACAATAGCGGCTCCCGAAACGGCACGTTGATATGAACTGGTCCCATCGGTGCACCTTTAGCAGAAGAAACTGCACGATGAATATGTCTCTCTATGAACGCAAGGCTTTCTTCTCTTTCCTCAGGTAAAGGGAAATCGACGGACCATTTGACATGCTTACCAAATAGGTGAATTTGGTCTATCGCTTGAGGAGCGCCGACCTCTCTAAGTTCATGCGGGCGATCTGCTGTCACAATAAGTAATGGTATTCTTGCATAGTATGCTTCCACTATCGCAGGAAAGAAATTCGCAGCAGCAGTTCCAGAAGTACACAATAGAACTACAGGATTCTTTTTCGCTTTGGCAATTCCTAAAGCAAAATATCCAGCAGAACGCTCATCGATTTGTCTATATAAGTTAAAGCCTGATGTTTTTGCAAACCCATATGCTAAAGGAGTGGATCTAGATCCTGGGCATAGCACGATATCCTCTATGCCCGCTTGTCTAATAGTTTCTACAAATCGATTTACATAAGATGTTAGAAAGCTCGCGTTAGTCATTCATATTTCCTCCCAAAGTTCGTAGCATTGGTCGGAATTTGACTCTCGTTTCTTCAAACTCTTCTAAAGAGGTAGATTCTGAAACTAATCCGCCTCCAGCATATAAATAAGCGTATTGGTTTTCTATAAGAGCGGAACGAATACCTACCGCAAACTCTCCATCTCCCTCGGCATTTACCCAGCCGATTGGAGCGGCATAGTAACCACGGTTCATTTGTTCAGATTCTCTAATAATCTCGATAGCCTCTTGTCGAGGTTCACCACCAAGTGCTGGTGTCGGATGCATAGCTTCTACAAACTCGAAAAGAGAAGAGCTTCCTTTAATTTTCCCCTCTATAGGTGTAAATAAATGCTGAATATCTCTTATTTTCATAAGCTTTGGTCTAGCTGGAATCTTAACCTGCTCACAATACTGCTCAAATACTTTTCTAATCATCTGAACAACATATTCATGTTCCATTAAGTTTTTATTATCCGATAATAGCGCATCTCCAAGCTTCTTATCTTCCACTTGGTCTTTTCCTCTTCGAACGGATCCAGCCAAACCAGCAGATTCAACCTTGCCATTTTCCAATTTTACTAATCTCTCTGGAGTCGCCCCAAAGAAAGTCTTGTCTTCTTTCTCAAGACCAAACAAATAACTTTCAGGTTGCTCCATCGATGCATTGTAAATTGCTGTAGATGGTGAAAAGATATCATCAAAGGTTAACTTTAGGGAGCGCCCAATAACCACCTTGTTTACTTCCTTATTACGAATTCTTTCCGTTACAGTTTCAACCGCTGATAAGTATTCTTCCTTTAATCTATCTTCTCGTTGAAGAAGCTGTGGCTTTTTATGGACCTTCAGTTCTTTCACTTGAGCTGTATGGATTAAAGTATCTCTTTCTATACGTAAGCGCTCAAAAGCAGCAGAGCTGTCCTCTTCCTCTGTAATATGATGAATACTTACAAAAGCCTGATCGTCCTGTATAACTAATTGAAATGTAGCCACGGCAAAAAAACTAGACGGGAAGCTATTCCATTCCGATGATATATTGTTTGAAGGATCGAAAGAGAATCCACCAAATAGAATTGGAGACACATCTGCTTTCTCTATTAATGAACATGCACAAAGGTCGTCCCATTTTTGAGCTATATCGCTGTATCTATTTTTCTCTAAATCATTAGACAGTACATAGGCGTGTCCAAGTCCAACCAATGTGAACGTTTTCTCTTTGTTTTGCCAAAAGAATCGTTTCCCTTTATAGTAATCCTCCCCAGCTTCAAAAAAAGCATGAGCAGACATTCTAGATACTTCTATTGTTTCGGTATAAAAACGTAATGTTGATTTATTTTGCCCGGTGGTGTTCGGCATATATATGACCTCCGTATAAATTACCTGCTAATTTAAATTCATGTTTTATTACTCTACCCTTTATCATACAACTTTCTCCACGTTTCGGCACACATTTAGCTACAAATGTATGCTAAAATTGAAGTTGATTCTTTAAAAGGAGAGAAATTTATATGTCACAAGAACTACAAGCTGATAAAGGCTGGCGTATATGGTGGAAGTTAACAAGACCACACACGTTAACCGCATCGTTTGCGCCTGTCTTTTTAGGTACAATGATTGCCCTTTATTACGTAAATATTGATTGGCCTTTATTCTTAGCAATGCTCATTGCGTGCTTGTTTATACAAGCTGCTACGAATATGTTTAATGAGTACTACGACTTTGAAAGAGGTCTAGATAGTGAAGAATCTATCGGCATTGGTGGCGCGATAGTCCGCAATGGTGTTAAACCAAAGACAGTGCTTCAATTAGCCTTAGTACTATACGTCCTAGCCGCTCTGTTAGGTATTTATATTTGTTCCCAATCATCTTGGCTTTTATTGATCGTTGGAGCCGTTTGTATGCTCATTGGATACTTATATACTGGTGGACCTTACCCAATAGCTTATACACCGTTTGGAGAACTATTCAGTGGGGTGGTTATGGGAATGTTTATTGTTTTAATTGCTACATACATTCAGGTAGGATCTATACCAAACTTTGCCTTGTTCCTATCTATCCCTAGCACTCTGCTTGTCGCTGCTATTATGCTTTCTAATAATATTCGAGATATTGTAGAGGATACAAAAGGCGGTAGAAAAACAATGGCTATCTTAATAGGTAGAGACAATGCTATTAATGTGTTAGCCCTATTTTTTATCGTTTCTTATGTATGGATCATCTTATTAGTAATACTTCAGATTCTTACACCTTGGGCTTTGCTAGTCTTACTAAGTGCAAAGAAACCAATAGATGCTATAAAACTATTTAAATCTAAAGAGAATCACCTCGAAGTCGGATTAGCAATGAAAAACACCGCTCTTACGAATACCATTTTCGTATTTCTTTTAGGAATTGGCTTGTTAATTGGATTTTTACTATGATGTTCAGTCAGGAAGTTAACCCTTCCTGGCTTTTTTATTTGTGAAGTTTAAGTTAGAGGTTGCAGAAGTGTAAACGAAGAAAGAAAAGTCTAACCAAATAATTGATTTCGCGTAGTTTCTTTAGAATCGGACGGTTTTGTTTAATAATCGGTCGGTTCTCTTCAACAATCGGTCGGTTTTACCTGATAATCGGACGGTTCTCTTCAATAATCGGTCGGTGGAAGAACTTTTAGGAGTAAATCTCTTCACAAGAAGATAATGCCCAAATGCTATAATGGATCACTTTAGTGTAATCGTTCTGCTAACAATATTTGAAAGGAAATTCACAAATAAGTGCAGCATAGATTCACTTTTCTTAATACTTCTTCCCGCCTGGATTTACAATGTTATAACAATCCTTACATATCATAAAGGCACAATAAAAAAAACAACCACCGAAGTGATTGTCTTTTTACAGTTATGACCCCTACGGGATTCGAACCCGTGTTACCGCCGTGAAAGGGCGGTGTCTTAA
>NZ_CALIED010000025.1:0-58159 GCF_938022135.1 uncultured Psychrobacillus sp. | reverse complement strand
TGGGTTCAGAACGTCGTGAGACAGTTCGGTCCCTATCCGTCGTGGGCGTAGGAAATTTGAGAGGAGCTGTCCTTAGTACGAGAGGACCGGGATGGACACACCGCTGGTGTACCAGTTGTTCTGCCAAGGGCATCGCTGGGTAGCTATGTGTGGACGGGATAAGTGCTGAAAGCATCTAAGCACGAAGCCCCCCTCAAGATGAGATTTCCCATTACGCAAGTAAGTAAGATCCCTCAAAGACGATGAGGTAGATAGGTTCGGGGTGGAAGCGTGGCGACACGTGCAGCTGACGAATACTAATCGATCGAGGACTTAACCAAATTGTTTGTTTCTAATATGATGTCTTTTATCCAGTTTTGAGTGAACAACTCAAAAGTCTAGTGATGATGGCGAAGAGGTCACACCCGTTCCCATACCGAACACGGAAGTTAAGCTCTTCAGCGCCGATGGTAGTTGGGGGTCTCCCCCTGCAAGAGTAGGACGTCGCTGGGCACCAAAGGAAGTCGTCACCGAGTAATCGGTGGCGGCTTTTTTGTTTAAAATGAAAAAAAAAAGCCGAAGGCACTCTCTCCCTAAGCAAGTGGGCGAGAAGCCGGAGGGGCAAAGAGTTCGAGGAAGCAAGGAAGAGAGGCTCGGAGCGTATGGCATACGCGAGAACCGAACGACTGCGGCTGACGAAGAAATCTGCCGCCCATCTGGTTTCGCAGCCGCCGATGGTAGTTGGAGGGTCGCCCCTGCAAGAGTAGGACGTCGCTGGGCAACTAAAGGAAGTCGTCACCGAGTAATCGGTGGCGGCTTTTTTGTTTTGTCTTTTACAGGAAAAAGCGAAGAGACAAAGGGTTCGAGGGAGCAAGGAAGAATGTTATAATAAAAATCAATACAAAAAGGTCAACCAATTTGGGCTGACCTTTAAATACGAACGGCTTAGACTAGTTGTGTCAATGAATTTGTGGGTAAATGGGAAAATATTTTTGTTAGGAGGTATCTCATGGAACTCATTAATATTGTTGTCGGATTTATAGTATGTATTTGTATTGGGTCTGTATTGAATATACTACTTAAAACAACTCAAAAAAGAGACTGGCTAATTACATTCTTAATAAGTTTAGTATTATCAATAGCAATAGTGCCTTTGTTAGGTTAACGATTACGGCTATTTTATGGAACTAACACCGTAATTTTTAGCCAAAAAAATTCACTTAAAACCCACTAGGAAAAGTAGAGAGGCAGAAGTTATTTGTTTCGTGCATTTTCAAATCGACTTTTATCTTTAACATAGCCTTAAAACAAAAATCAATCTCCCGCTAAGTAAGTGTGAAAAAACATAAAAGAGACATGGGAATAGTCCATGTCATCTTGTCTGCAACTCATTATGTTAAGAATTAACTTTCAGTAGTTTTGTTACAGCTCGCAGGTGGACCAATAAATGTGGAAGGGACTACTGGTGCAATTGCTTTTTCCCAA
This sequence comes from uncultured Psychrobacillus sp., assembly GCF_938022135.1. Taxonomy (NCBI): domain Bacteria; kingdom Bacillati; phylum Bacillota; class Bacilli; order Caryophanales; family Bacillaceae; genus Psychrobacillus; species uncultured Psychrobacillus sp. The sequence goes on along the minus strand of NZ_CALIED010000025.1, from coordinate 56,695 downwards.
AGAGTTTCATCTAAACAATACGTCTGGGCCATAACATTTGCTGGAGTCAACTTCAGGATATCTGATCCGAGTATTACTTCGGGTGTTGGTGCATTAAAAATGGCTAGTAGATGTGTATGTTTCTCTGTAGCTACTTCATAATGCCACCATCCTTGAGGTACATTTGCTACTTGGCCAGGTGAAAGCGGAAAATGTTGCATTTGCTTGGTAAAAGGATTCAATAATGAGACGGTTAATGCACCAGAAATACAATAGACAAGCTCGGCAGCATTTTGGTGGTAATGGGGCTCAATCACATTGTTTGGACTAAGAAAAATATCAAGTAAAGATACATTGTCTAGTGTGTTTAATTGCTGAATCCCTAAAACATTAATAAAGTTTTGGCTATCTTTTTTAAACAAGGTACTTGTGTTCACATCAAAAGTGAATTGAGCGGATGGGGAGGTGTAGTCAAACGGGAAAACCATAGAGCAGCTCCTTTCTATATCGTCATTGCTATACATTCTCCGCATAATATGTGTGAATCCAATTTGTTGTGCAGTAGGAGCTATATTCATACAATAAAATAATTTCCCGGAAAATAAATATTTAATAAAGTTCTGCCCTTTCTGTCCAAAAATAGGTGCAAACCATCTATCCTTATCTCATGTCTTATTTCATGTATAATAGAAAGATAATAAAGTTTGGTGAGGTATAAGAAATGCATGAAAAACGACCTTTAGTAGAAGCGCTTGAAAAATTTCATAGTCAAAAGAATATCTCCTTTCATGTACCAGGACATAAACATGGGGTGTTATCCAATCTTCCTGAGGTTATTAAGGACGCCTTATCCTATGACCTTACAGAACTTAAAGGCTTAGATGACTTACATCATCCAGAAGAAGCGATTAAAGAAGCGGAAGAATTGTTAGCCTCTACATTCGGGGCAAAAAAAAGTTATTTTCTTGTCAATGGAACGACTGTTGGGAATTTAGCTATGCTATATGCAACATGCCAGTATGGAGAACAGTTAATAGTACAGAGGAATGCTCACAAGTCAATTTTTCATGCAATTGAGCTAGTAGGTGTTGAACCTATCTTTGTCACACCAGAATGGGATTCTCGCACAAAGACAACAACCTTTGTTTCTGCCAACACCATTAAAAGCGCAATAGAAGAGTTTCCTTTAGTAAAAGGTGTTCTACTCACTTACCCAACTTACTATGGAATGGCTTCTAATGAAATAAAAGAGATTATCGATTATTGCCATACAAAAGGTATTCCAGTTCTAGTAGACGAAGCACATGGGGCACATTTTAAGGCAAACAGCGGTTTTCCATTATCTGCTCTTGATTACGGTGCAGATATAGTAGTACAATCTGCACACAAAACATTACCATCTATGACAATGGGTTCGTACTTACATATGAATTCTTCTATTATAAAAGTTTCTCAAGTAAACAAGTATTTAAGGATGCTTCAATCAAGCAGTCCTTCTTATTTATTAATGGCATCCTTAGATGATGCAAGAAGCTATGTACAAAGATACAATGAAATGGATTTCAAACAGTTAATATATAAAAGAGATTTGTTCATTCAGGCACTCCAAACGATTAAGTTAGTGGAAGTAATAGAAGTAAATGATCCACTGAAATTACTAATACGTGTTGGGAGCTATTCTGGTTTTCAAGTTCAACAGGCTTTAGAAGCACAACATGTATATGCGGAGCTTGCGGATACTTATCAGGTTTTAATAATTCTTCCTTTGCTAAAAAAGGACCAAGACTACCCTTTTGCAGAAGTAAGAAAACGAATTAAAAATGCCGTAGACGAGCTTAAAAAAGAAACACCGATAATTCCTAAAGATATAAGAAATAAATCGTTTAAATCTGTTTCTACGATTGAAATGAATATGAGCCTCTTAAATGAGAAAAAAGGCGAGTGGGTTCCCTATGTTCGCTCCATAGGAAGAATAGCTAAAGGAATACTCATTCCGTATCCACCGGGAGTACCATTGTTCATTCCAGGAGAAAAGATTACGATTTCTATGTTAACTGAACTGGAGGAATGGATTGATAAAGGAGCTACCTTCCAGGGGGATCATAGACTCGATGAAAAGCTAATTTATGTTGTGGAGGATTAATAGTGCAAAAAAAAGGGTATTTTATAACAAGCGAGGGTCCAGAAGGTGCAGGCAAGACAACTGTCATGCAATTACTTGGAAAAAGATTAATGGAAGAGGGCTTTGAAGTCGTGATGACAAGAGAGCCTGGAGGCATTAATATCTCGGAGAAAATAAGAGGAATAATTTTAGATAACGAGCATACAATGATGGATAGCCGTACGGAGGCATTATTATATGCTGCAGCAAGGAGACAGCATTTAGTTGAAAAAGTTTTGCCTGCTCTAGAAGCTGGTAAAATTGTTATTTGTGATCGTTTTATTGATAGTTCGCTTGCATATCAAGGACATGCAAGAGGGATAGGGGTAGAAGAAATATTAGCAATCAATCAATTTGCAATTGGACAGACTATGCCCGACCGCACGATTCTTTTTGATATAGAACCTAGTGTTGGGTTAGAAAGAATTAATGCACATAGCAGTAGAGAAAAAAACAGGCTAGATGTGGAGAGTCTTCAATTTCATGAAAAGGTTAGAGAAGGCTACCTTAACTTAGTAAAACAATATCCAGACAGAATTAAAGTAATAGATGCTTCTCAAAAGCTCGAAGAAGTATTAGAAGATACCTATAAAGTAGTAAAAATGGAATTAGAAATTTTTAGGTAATTAATGCTATAATAAAATAAACAGAATAGAAAAGTGGGAGTGAGTAGCGATGAAATTAATAGTAGCCGTAGTGCAGGACCAAGATAGTAACAGATTGTCAAATGCGTTAACGAAAGCAAAGTTTCGTGCAACAAAACTTGCTAGTACAGGTGGGTTTTTAAGATCTGGAAATACTACGTTTCTGATCGGTACAGATGACTCCTTAGTATCTTCTGCGTTAGAATTAATAAGAGACAATTGTAGAGCACGTGAACAGATGGTAGCCCCAGTTTCACCTATGGGAGGAAATGCTGATTCTTACATTCCGTACCCAGTGGAAGTAGAGGTAGGAGGAGCTACAGTATTTGTTCTTCCAATTGAACAATTCCATCATTTTTAATAATGAAGGAAAGGATCGAAAAATTTGAAGATAAATCAAGATGTACGAGTAGGGATAGATAAGATACGCAAGGATACTATGCAGAACAATATTCAATCTGCAAAGTTTGGGCAAATGATTACAAAGCAGGATCAGCGGATGCAAACCGAAGCCTTAACGAAACTGTTAGGAGATATTACGACAGCAGGAGATCGTTTAGCAAGGTCTAGAAATCTACGTGATATGGCTAAGTTTAAAATGCTGATTAAAAAGTTTCTAGAGGAAGCTGTAGATTTTGGAATGGGATTAAAGCAATCTCATACATGGAATCGATTTGGTGAAGGAAGAAAGTTAAAAATCGTAGAGACTATAGATGAAAAATTGGTAGAGCTAGCAGAAGAAATTCTGAGCCAAGAAAAAAGCTCTATAGAATTACTAGATAAAATAGGCGAAATTAAAGGATTACTTATTAATCTATATACGTAATGTTCCCGTGTTATCGCACCGTGCGAGACACGGGATTTTTTAGAGAGGTGGAACCACTATGAGCATGGAAGAAGAATGGTCCATTCAAGGAATAGAAAAAATACAACCTACTGCTATTAAACAAATCCAATCTATAGTAGCCAAAAATCGTATTGGACATGCCTACATTATTGAAGGTGCTAATGGTACAGGGAAAACGAAAGTTATGCAATTTTTTGTACAGCTTATGTTTTGCGAAAATTCGACAGAAAATGTTCCATGTGAAACATGTCGAAACTGTAAAAGATTAAAATCGTCTAATCATTTGAACATTATTCAACTGGAGCCAGATGGTCAAAATATAAAAAGAAATCAAATTGATGAATTAATACATGAGATGAGCAAAACCTCTATTGAAAGAGGAAGAAAGGTTTATGTAATACATGAAGCAGATCGATTGAACACAAGTTCCTCTAATACATTACTTAAATTTTTAGAGGAGCCTCAGAGCGAAATTACTGCCATTCTATTGACCGATAAGATGCATGCCTTATTACCAACAATACGGTCCAGATGTCAGCATATAGGCTTAGCCACCATGCCACAGGGAGTATTAAAAAAGAAGTTAATGGAAGAGGGAATTACTGATTCAATGGCTTCTACAGTTAGTAGAATGACGAATCAAGTAGAAGAAGCTCTAATTTTAGCGAAAGACGAGCAATTTGGACTTGCAAGGAAATCAGTGATAAAATTGGTGGAAGCAAGTGAAAAAAGTGTTCAGCATGCACTTATGTGCATACATGAAGATTTTGGTCCCTTGCTAAAAGAAAAGGAAAGTGCAGAACAAGTATTAGATTTACTACTATTTGCTTATCGTGATATAGTAGCTATAAAAGCAACTCCACTCGCAGTTTGTACCTATCCAGATATGATTTCATTCTGGAAACAGATAGCATTACAAAAGACGTATGAGCAATTGTCTAAACAGTTAGAATTAATTTTAGATGCAAAGCAAAATTTGCATAGAAATATGAACCGGACACTGATGATGGAGCAGCTGATGCTTAACCTGCAGGAGGGGTATAGTTTTGTATAATGTTGTAGGAGTCCGCTTTAAGAAAGCGGGTAAAATATATTATTTTGATCCAGTAGACTACGCTTTAGAGAAAGATGACTATGTAATTGTTGAAACTGCTCGTGGCGTAGAATATGGGAAAGTCGTCGTACCTATTAAACAAGTAGGAGAAAACGATGTCGTTTTACCGTTGAAGCAAGTAGTCCGTCCTTCTACGGAGAAGGACAAAATCCAAGTGGAAGAAAATCGTTTAGAATCGGCCCAGGCATTAGCATTGGGAACCGAAAAAATATTACAAAGAGAATTAGAGATGAAGCTTGTAGACGTTGAATATACATTCGACCGAAACAAAATTATCTTCTATTTCACGGCGGAGGGTCGAGTAGACTTTCGTGACTTAGTAAAGGATCTTGCTTCTGTATTTAGAACTCGTATTGAACTCAGACAAATAGGGGTGCGAGATGAGGCAAAAATGCTTGGTGGTATTGGTCCTTGTGGAAGAATGCTTTGCTGTTCAACCTTTTTAGGTGATTTTGAGCCAGTATCTATTAAGATGGCAAAAGATCAAAACCTATCATTGAATCCTTCTAAGATTTCCGGATTGTGCGGACGTCTAATGTGCTGCTTAAAGTATGAAAATGACGAATATGAGGCTGCAAGAGAGCAAATGCCTGACATTGGTGATAAAATTGAGACACCAGATGGATTCGGAAAAGTGGTCAGCATGAATATTTTAGAGAGAATTTTACGTATTGAGTTAAGTGATCCACTTCGTATATTAGACTATACGTTAGATGAGGTTGTAAACTATGCTAAAAATCCAGTATAATGGACGGGGCAATGAGGTGAATAGGTGATGGACCGTAATTTTTTTGATACAATTATAGAATTTGAAAAACAGTTAGAGTCCACGCAGCTCCAATTTCGCGCTTTGAAAGAATTTGTAGCGATTATGATAGAAGAACGTCAAGCGTTACAAGAAGAGAACAATCATTTAAGACAAAGACTTGATGAAATACATGGAAAAGAAGTAATGGACGAAAAGATACGAGAGAAACGATTAAACAAGGCAGATATAGGTGAAGGCTATGATAACCTAGCAAGGCTTTATCAGGAAGGTTACCATGTATGTCATGTTCATTTCGGAAGCGCTCGGAAGGAAGAAGATTGTTTATTTTGCTTATCTTTTTTAAATAAACAAAATGTCTAATCAATTGACTGATGCCACTCCATAGGTGGGTGTCAGTCTTTTGTTTTATGGAGGTTTAAGTTATGGAGCAATGGCTAAAGGATGATGAAAGGCTAGACTATTTATTGGCAGAGGATTTAAGAATTATACAAAGCCCTTCTGTTTTCTCCTTTTCCTTAGATGCAGTTTTATTAGCAAGATTTACATATGTCCCTTTTAAAAGAGGAAAAATGGTAGATCTATGTACGGGAAATGGAGCTATTCCTCTTTTCCTAAGTGCACGATCACAAGCTGAAATAGTGGGGATTGAATTGCAGGAAAGGTTAGCTGATATGGCAACGAGAAGTGTCGAGTTTAACAAGCTAACAGAACAAATTCATATTATGCAAGATAATGTTATAGGAATAGCAAGTAAAATTGGAACTGAAAAATATGATGTGGTAACCTGTAATCCTCCTTATTTTCCAGCACATGTAGCAAGTGACAAAAATCTCAAGGAACATCTAGCTATTGCAAGGCATGAGATACATCTTACCTTGGAAGAAGCGGTGCAATCAGCGAGTGAGCTACTCAAACAGGGAGGGAAAGCGGCATTTGTGCATCGCCCTGGTAGGTTATTAGATATTGTCACTTCTATGCGAGCCAACCGACTAGAGCCAAAACGTATTCGGTTTGTTTATCCCAAAAAAGGTAAGGAAGCTAATACATTATTGATCGAGGCTATTAAGGATGGAAAACCAGATTTAAAAATTTTACCTCCTCTTTATGTGTACGGAGAAGATGGACAATACACAGATGAGGTTAAAGAGATGCTGTATGGTGACAAATAAAGAGCATACTTTTTATGTATTACAATGTAATGACGGCTCCTACTATGCTGGTTATACAAATGATTTGTTTAAGCGTATCAAGGTTCATAATGAAGGAAAAGGAGCAAAGTACACGAGGGCAAGACTCCCAGTTAAGTGTATTTATAAGGAAATTTTTGAGTCAAAACAAGAGGCAATGCAGGCAGAATATGCTTTTAAGCAACTTACAAGAAAACAAAAAATAGCTCATATGAGAGGTGAGTCAGCAAATGAATTCACAAAAATCAACAGAACATGAAAACAGTAGTTGTTTGTATTTAGTAGCTACCCCAATAGGTAACCTAGAGGATATGACAATGCGTGCTATCCGTATTTTGAAGGAAGTCGACTATATAGCAGCAGAAGATACTAGGAATACGAAGAAGTTATGTAACTATTTTGAGATATCTACTCCCTTAACAAGCTATCATGACCATAACCAGCTAGCTGGTGGAGAGAAAATATTAGAAATATTGAGGGATGGGAAACAAGTTGCATTGGTAAGTGATGCTGGTCTACCGTGCATCTCAGATCCAGGAGCGGATATTGCTGCAAAAGCAATAGCAGAAGGATTTGCAGTGGTACCCGTTCCAGGAGCAAATGCTGCTATAAGTGCTCTAATAGCCTCAGGAATGATTACGCAACCGTTCTTTTTTTACGGATTCCTTAGCAGAAATAAGAAGGAAAGAAAAGCGGAAATTACAACACTAGAAAAGAGACAAGAAACAATTCTATTATATGAGTCTCCTCACCGTCTGAAGGAATCTTTAAAAGATATGCAAGCAATTATGGATGGAACACGTCAAATTGTATTAGCGAGAGAGCTTACAAAGAAATTTGAGGAATTTTTAAGAGGTACAATAGACGAAGCGGTCGAATGGGCAGAAACAAATGAAATTCGTGGTGAATTTTGTATAGTGCTTGCTGGCAATGAAGCTAAAGAAGAAATAGAAGAAGCTTGGTGGAAAGATTTAAGCATTGAAGAACATGTCGAGCATTTGATACAGGAAAAGCAACTGAAATCAAAGGATGCGATTAAAGAAGTTTCCATTCAACGAGGGTTACCTAAAAGAGAGGTTTACCAAAGTTATCACGTAGAATAGCGAAATTTCCCTAGCTATGAAATCGATTGAGTAGGGGATTGATTCTTATAAAACCTCATGGCATATTTTAAAGTTCAAAGGTTAAAAAAAAACATCCGTCTGCACGGATGTTTTTTAGTTCTTATTTTAAGCTGCTTTGAATTTCTTTAATTAATTGTTCTGCACCTTCTGGGCTTAAAATTAATTTGCCCCCAACAAGACGAAGATTTTCATCTGATACTTCACCAGTAACTGCACAAGTCATGTTTGGCATATATTTTTTTAAGATGATTTTATCATCGTCAACATATATTTCAAGCGCATCTTTTTCTGCTATACCTAGTGTACGACGAAGTTCAATAGGAATAACAACGCGTCCTAACTCATCAACTTTACGAACTATACCTGTAGATTTCATTATTAAAGTTTCTCCTCTCAAGAGTGTATATTTTTCGCCAAAATTCGACATTAACCTCTTTTATGTACTTAATCATACCAAGTACTACCATATTGGTCAATAATTATTCTTCTGATTTTATTAGAATGGATGATAAAAATATGACTATGTTTACATAATATACCTAATAAAAATAATTATTATATCATTCTTAGGAATAATCTTGCTATTAATGGAAATAATGTAAGTCATAAAGAAAATTCGACAAAATTGCTTCAGAGGTATAGATTGAAACAACTACCCCATTTCGATAGAATAAAGTATATAGAAGATTCAGCATTGGAGGCAATTAGCATTGAGCGCACAAGATAAAACATTTTATATTACGACCCCTATTTACTATCCAAGTGGTAAATTCCATATTGGAACAGCTTATACAACGGTAGCTTCCGATGCAATGGCACGCTATAAACGATTAAGAGGCTATGACGTTCGCTTTTTAACTGGGATGGACGAGCATGGTCAAAAAATACAGGAAAAAGCGCAAGAAGCGGGGATGGAGCCACAAGCATATGTGGACGAAATTGCATTAGCTGCTAAGAAAACTTGGGCAACTATGGATATATCTTATGACGATTTTATACAAACAACAGAAAGCCGTCATACAGAAGCAGTAGAAAAAATCTTTCAAACCTTCCTAGACAATGGAGATATATACAAAGGAGAATATGAGGGGTCCTACTGTACGCCATGTGAGTCCTTCTTCACAGAAACTCAATTGGATGAAGGAAATTGTCCGGATTGTGGTAGACCAGTTCACAAGGTAAAAGAAGAATCGTATTTCTTCAATATGAAGAAGTATGCGGGACGTTTATTGGAATACTATGAAAACAATGTAGAGTTTATAGAACCGGAATCCAGAAAAAATGAGATGATCAATAACTTCATCAAGCCAGGTCTAGAAGATTTATCTGTATCGAGAACTTCCTTTGACTGGGGAATTCGTGTTCCTGGAGATGCAAAGCATGTCATATATGTATGGGTAGATGCTTTAACAAACTATATAACGTCATTAGGCTATATGTCAGATGACGATACCCTTTTTAAAAGATATTGGCCAGCAGATGTACATGTGGTAGGGAAGGATATAGTTCGTTTCCATACGATTTATTGGCCGATTTTCTTAATGGCTTTAGATTTACCTCTTCCGAAAAAAGTGTTTGCACATGGATTTATCATGATGAAAGACGGTAAAATGTCAAAATCAAAAGGAAACGTTGTATATCCAGAGATGCTAGTGGAGCGTTATGGACTTGATGCGACACGTTATTTCCTACTTCGTGAGCTTCCATTTGGACAAGATGGTGTATTTTCACCGGAATCCTTTGTAGAACGCACGAATTTTGACCTTGCTAATGATCTTGGGAATCTTTTAAATAGAACAGTCTCGATGATCAACAAATACTTTGATGGTAATATTCCTGTTAACCAAGGAGAAGCGACAGAATTTGATGCAACTTTACATCAATTTGCTAAAGAAGCAATAGAAAAATATGAAGTCAATATGGAGAAAATGCAGTTTAGCCTTGTATTAGGAGATTTATGGTCTCTTGTGTCTCGTACAAACAAATATATTGATGAGACTCAGCCATGGGTTCTAGCAAAAGATGAAGCAAAAAAAGGGCAACTTGCTAGTGTTATGATTAACTTAGCGGAAAGTCTTCGTCAGATTGCTACCTTAATCCAACCATTTATGCCAAATAGCCCAAAAGAAATTATGGAGCAGTTAGGCTTAACTGACGCTCAGCTACAATGGGAGAAACTTGGTGATTTTAATGTCATCCCTGAGGGTACACAAGTTATTAGTACAGGAGTGCCTATTTTCCCTCGTTTAGACGTAGATATAGAAGTAGCTTTTATACGTGAGCAAATGCGCGGTTCTGTCAAAACTCTACAAGAAGAGGTGGAGGAAGAAGCAGAGGAAGAGCAAGAGCAATCAGAGGAAATTTCTATTGATGACTTCTTTAAAGTTGATTTAAGAGTAGCAACAGTATTGGAATGTAAAGCTATTCCTAAAGCAGACAAATTATTAAAATTACAATTAGACTTGGGGTATGAAAAACGTCAGGTTGTCTCAGGAATAGCAAAGCATTATAAACCAGAGGAGCTAGTAGGGAAAAAAGTAATTGTAGTAGCTAATTTGAAACCAGTAAAACTTCGTGGAGAACTTTCCCAAGGGATGATTTTAGCTGGTGAAAAAGATGGATACTTAACTCTAGCAACTGTTGATGAAAAACTAGAAAATGGTGCACAAGTAAAATAATATGCCAATTAAAACTGTCGCGGGAGCGGCAGTTTTTTTATAAATAAAAAAGGCTATGTTAAAGGTTAGGGTTGATTTATAATGCAAAGAAATCTTAGAACAGAGAGTAGAATTGATTTTTCGCCCCAGCCGGACGCTTTCCTCGGGGTGAGCGATAAGCCATCACCCATCGCTTACGCGCGTGGTTGTGATGTCTTATCTGTCTCACTCATCCCGTAGGAGTCGCCGTCTGGTGCTCCAATCAATAAATGGAACAGCTTTAGCACCGATAAAGCATAAAAAAAATTTACTCGCTTAAACAAAGCTAAAAACTGTCACCAACCCAATTTCATCATCTATTTATGTTCTTAATAGCCATTTAAAAGTTCCTTTTTTAATGTTTACAGTCACTATAAAAAAGAATTGTTAGTCAAAATCCACCAATAACTTTAACAAAGCTATAAAAAAATAAACGCCTATAACATAGGCGTTTAAATATGATTCCTAAAATAGTATTGGCAGTATAACTTGTATATTAATGTTGAAACATACAGTGGGATGAGTAGGCAGACAAGCCTTCACAACAGCGTAATCCTATAGTAAATCTTACCTGCTCTTCTCATTCACTGCTTCCACCATAGCGGAAATTAAAGACATGTTACTCTAATTAATACATCTTAAAATTATTTGTCAGTTACTAATAAGCAACGTTGTTTTTCAGTCATCATTCTTTTTTTCGGATGTCGGATCAATAAATTGGTCCACTTGTAAGGTCAGTTCTTCCACTAGTTCTTTGAGTAATTGCTTTTGCTCAGTGGATAATTTTCCTTTAACATCATCAAGATCTACGCCATTTTTACGTAGTGTATCACTCACTATTAAATCAATGACCTTATTAGGAATTGCATTTGCTTTTTTGGGTATCTCGCTCACGTCTTTCACTCCTTCTCTAATATCATTCGTATTATTATATGCAACTATAATTTAAGAGGAGCGTGGAATCTTTTACGTTTTCAAACCCAACGAATAGACCGTCTCAACCATAACCTTAATTGGAGGTTAATTAGAAAATATTTTAAAAGTGACTCGCTCAAACCAAATTTGAAGCGCACTTACTCAAATTAAATATTTCTAAATTGATTCGATATATTATAAAATATCTAACTTAGCTACTAAAGATACAAGAACTTGAAGCATAGCCTGAATGTTTACTGCTAGATCTGTGTCTGTAGTTGTAACTTTTACATTTTTGGATCCCTCAATAATAGTTTTTTGGACATTTTGTTGTTTAGTCTTTATAAACTGCTTCATGTCTTGGGCAACAGCTCTAGCTTGATCTGTATCTCCTAAAGTAATGGTGATAACTGCAGCAATAGCTGCTTGAATTCCTAGTTGTAAGGACAATGCTGCTTGTGTGTCTGTTGTTTGGATGTCTACGCCTTCTGAATTCTTTACAACAATCCACTCGTATGATTGTTGCTTAGTAGATACTACTTGTGCTCCATTTTGCTGTACATCCGCATTATTATGATCATTATCATCGCAATGATCTAATGCTTTCCATTTATTCATATTTTCACCTCTTTTCTTTTTTATAAAAAATTTAAAGAACGTCTAGTTTAACAACTAATGAAACTAATACTTGAAGCATAGCCTGAATGTTCACGGCTAAATCTGTATCGGTAGTCACGATATTAACGTCTTTTGAGTTATAAATAATGATTTTTTGCTTATTGGATTGTTCATCATTAAACCTTTGGAATATATCTTGTGCAATAGCTTGACCCTGATTAGAATCACCAATTGCAATACTTACTACTAGAGCAATTGCAAGTTGTAGTCCAATTTGAAGAGACACGGATGCTTGAGTATCCGTTGTTTGAACAGTTACATTACAGGAATCCTTAATCCAAATTAGTTCATCAGATTCTTGGTCTACAGATACCAATTGATCGCCTTCCTCAACAACAGCTGCCTCACTAAAATCATTATCATGATGATCACTAGGTTCATGATCATTCTGATAATGATGGTTTTTTAGCTCGCTATCTTTGGCATCAAGGCTGCTACATAGTTGGCAGTCTCTTACTGGTTGATAACTAGTGTCACTATATCGTTTATTTTGTGGTTGACTCATTCTAAAATCTCCTTTCCTATTTTCTAGCTTGGTTATAAGAAATGAATCCTTTCAACCTCACTTCTGTATCATATGAACAAGATATTTATTGACATAGTTTGTTTGACTATTAAAAAGACTATGTTTTTAGGATTAATTATTTTTTGAACGCATAATTGGTGTGATAATCTTGACGATTCGAGCAAACTAAATAATCTTGCCTATAGAAAAATAAGCAAGATTAATTAGATTTAAAGAAGATGGGTGAATAGATTTTTATTAATCAACTAAACCGAGCAATTATTATCAAACATAGGTAGGTTAATTTCATAACACCTATTATGAAGTGAAGGAGGTGACTCTAGAGGTATGATTAAGACAGTTGAACCATCCCAAACGTACGCAAGTGACGGCTTACTTAACCCTGCGAAAAGCATATAAATGTCATTATTTTTATCAAATTGTTCAAGTTCTTACAAATTAATTATGAAAATGATCCAGGAAATTTGTTTTTTTACTGTAGGAAATTAATCAAAATATTTTAAAATATGACTCATTTAATGTAAATGTAATAATATTGTGATGTATGTAAATTAAAAAGATTGTAAAATAAATATCAGATAGGAGAATGTATATGCTAATAGATACACATGTCCATTTAAACGCAGATCAATATGATGATGATCTTCAGGAAGTAATTGATAGAGCCTTAGAGGCAAATGTTCAGAAGATGGTCGTAATTGGTTTTGATCGTAAAACAATTGAACGTGCAATGGAGTTAGCAGAAACATACCCGTTTATTTATGCCGTAATTGGATGGCATCCAGTGGATGCAATTGATTGTACGGAAGAAGATTTACAGTGGATTGAAGAGTTATCTGCACATGAGAAAGTAGTAGGTATTGGTGAAACAGGGCTAGACTATTATTGGGATAAGTCCCCTAAAGAAATTCAACAGACTATTTTCCGCAAGCAAATACGCTTAGCCCAAAAGGTTAACTTGCCAATCATTATACATAATCGAGAAGCAACGGAAGACGTGATTAGGATTCTTCAAGAGGAGGAGGCTCATCTAACAGGGGGGATTATGCATTGCTTTGGGGGAAGTGTAGAAACAGCAAAACAATGTATTGATATGAACTTTATGATTTCACTTGGTGGACCTGTAACCTTTAAAAATGCAAAGAAACCTAAAGAGGTGGCAATGGAAATTCCCATAGAGCATTTATTAATCGAAACCGATGCTCCTTATTTGGCTCCACATCCTCATAGAGGTAAAAGAAATGAACCTGCACTTGTTGCACTTGTTGCAGAAGAAATTGCTCGATTAAAGGGTATTTCAGTGGAGGAAGTAGCAGAAGCTACAACAAGCAATGCTATGCGTTTTTTTCACATAGATGACTAACAAATGACCCTTATTTTTGTATAGTAAACCACCTTGAGGTAAAAATTGGATAAAAACCTAAAGTGTTGACAAGCTTAAAAGTACTCTATATAATCACACGAGTGAACAAGGAGGCGTTTTTCATGCAAAATAATACCATGAAAAACCTGTTCTTTCATTCATTGAGGAGCAAGAAAACACTAGTAACGATTGCATCTTTACTATTGTTTTTTGCAGTGGTTTCGTTCGTATTATACGAAGGAACAAAGAAAACTGTTGCTATAACAGTTAACGGAGAACAACAAGAAATAACAACACATGCCAATACCGTTGGAGAACTACTAGAAGAAAATAATCTAGTGGTCTCTAACGATGATTTTTTACATCCCTCAGTGAACACTTCAATCAAAAATAATCTTAAGATTGAGTGGGAGCAGGCAAGACAAATAGAAATCACAGTAGACGGTAAAATTCAAACTGTCCAGACTACTGATGATGTAGTATCAGAAATACTAGCAAAGGCAAATGTTGCTTATACAGAACATGATGCGATTACCCCTGCTGCAGATGCAGAGGTGGGACCCGATAATCGAATTGCAATTGAAAAGGCATATGAAGTCACGCTTATAGATGGCAAGGAAGAACAAAAATTATGGTCCACTTCGACTACGGTCGCTGACTTTTTAAAAAAACATAACATTTCATTAAATGAATTGGACCGTGTAGAACAGAAAATGGATGAACTTATACTTCCTAATTCTGAAATACAAATAGTGAGAGTAGAAAAGGTCACCGATGTAGTTGAGGAAGAAACAAACTTTGCAGTAGTGACAAAGAAAGATGATTCTCTGCTTAAGGGAAAAGAAAAAGTCGTTGAAACAGGTGAAAAAGGTTCTGTTGCGCGCACTTATGAGGTAGTTAAAGAAAACGGGGTAGAAGTTTCCCGTAACATAGTGAGTGAAAAAGTTACTAAAGAGCCTAAAAAGAAAGTTGTAGCAGTTGGAACTAAAGTAATGACTGCAAGTGCAAATGTATCTCGTGGAACTAAAACCTCGGCTGCCCCATCCAAGGGAAGCGAGTTTTATGTCACAGCTACAGCGTATACAGCTAACTGTAATGGTTGTACAGGTGTGACAGCAACTGGTATTAATTTAAAGTCTAATCCAGAGGTAAAAGTGATCGCTGTAGATCCTAGTGTTATTCCTCTGGGGTCTAAGGTATGGGTCGAAGGCTACGGCTATGCGGTGGCTGGAGATACTGGTGGTGCTATAAAAGGAAAGAAAATAGACTTATTTATGGCTTCCAAATCGCAAGCCTATGATTTCGGGCGTAAAAAAGTTCGTGTAAAAGTTTTAAAATAATACAAAAGGTATGTAAAGCAGGCGTAGATACAGTTATCGGGTAAACTACGTACTCGCTTTATACGACATTGTATATCATTTTTCGTATAGCTTTCCCTCTCGTTGATAGGGAGAGCTTTTTTGCGTTATGATAGAGGCTAGTATAGAAGTGGAAAAGAGGTAAAACGCTTGCGAATAAATGAAATAATCGTCGTAGAAGGAAAAGATGATACAACTGCTATAAAAAGAGCAGTTGAAGCTGATACTATAGAAACTAATGGTTCTGCCATATCAAAAGAAACACTTATCAAAATTCAGCACGCTCAAGATAAAAGAGGTGTCATTGTATTCACTGACCCAGATTACCCTGGCAGAAGAATTCGTGCCATTATAGAACAACAAATTCCTGGGGTGAAGCATGCTTTTTTATCAAAAGAAAAAACAATAGCGAAAAATGGTAAGGGACTAGGCATTGAACATGCTAAAGATGAAGATATTCGACAAGCTCTTAGTCATGTGTATACCCCTAAAACTGACATGGAAACTATCTTTCCTGCCATTCCACTAGAGGTGCTAATTGCAGGAAAGCTCATTGGACACCCGCATGCAAAAGACAGAAGGACTCGACTTGGAGAGATATTAAAAATAGGCTATACCAATGGAAAGCAGCTACAAAAGAGACTAACTATATTTCAAATAAATAAGGAACAGCTGGAAGCAGCGATTCTGCAACTCGATTTGGAGGACAATACGAAATGACACAAAAAGATATAGCAACTCCTATACGCACACAGGAAATACTAAAAAAATATGGTTTTTCTTTTAAAAAGAGCTTAGGACAAAATTTCTTAATAGACCCTAATATTCTTAGAAATATCGTTAGTCATGCCAATTTAACAAGTGAATCAGCCGCAATTGAAATTGGCCCGGGAATAGGAGCTTTAACAGAACATCTAGCAAGAGAAGCTGGAAAAGTAATCGCTTTTGAAATAGATCAGCGCTTGTTGCCTGTGTTAGCAGATACACTCTCACCATATAACAACGTAGAAATCATTCACAAGGATATTCTTGAAGCGAATATGGTAGAAGTATTTGAGGAAAAGTTAACCGATTATAAAGATGTCATGGTTGTAGCTAATTTGCCATACTATGTAACAACCCCAATTTTGCTGAAGCTATTAATGGATCGTTTGCCTATACGGGGGATGGTTGTGATGATGCAGAAGGAGGTGGCTGATAGAATTACTGCTTCACCGGGGACCAAGGCTTATGGGTCTTTGTCAATTGCAATTCAGTATTATATGAAAGCCGAAGTAGCTATGACTGTTCCTAGGGCTGTCTTTATGCCACCGCCAAACGTAGACTCTGCGGTAATTAAGCTAACTCGCCATGAAACTCCGCCAGTACAAGTGATAGATGAGGATTTCTTATTTAAAGTTTCAAGAGGTTCTTTTGTGCAACGAAGAAAAACGATAATAAATAACCTACAATCCTCCCTTCCTAATGGGAAGGAGAAGAAGGAACTAATCATTCAAGCACTGGAGAAGGTAGGCGTATCACCCACACGTAGAGGAGAAACGCTGAGTATTGAAGAGTTTGGAAGGCTAGCAGATGAGTTGTATCCAAATTTCCATTAAATTTACTTGTTACAATATTAGTAATGTTAATAAATAAAGTAGTAAAAACGATTAATAAAAACGTTGACAAGAGTATGTGTAAGTTGATAAAATGTTTTGTTTGACAAAAAAATGGATATGTGTTAGGATTGAGTCAGTGAGGTGTAAGCGGAATGCCAAAAACTTTAGCTGATATTAAAAAGTCATTAGATCATCATTTAGGGAAACGTTTGCAATTAAAAGCAAACGGAGGTCGTAAGAAAACAATTGAACGTGCAGGGGTGTTAAGAGAAACCTATCATGCAGTGTTCGTAATCGATTTGGATCAAGATGAAAATTCTTTTGAACGGGTATCTTATAGTTACGCAGACATTTTGACAGAAGCAGTAGAAATCACTATTTATGATGAAGCAAATAATTCAATTGTAGTAAAATGATTGTTTAGAACTTTTATTTTTACGTTTTTATATGGCAAAAACTCCTATCCCATTTGAATGAGTGGATAGGAGTTTTTTTCTTTTAAATGCACATACTAACGTTGCTAGTTGTTTTGAGGAGGATTCACCATATGGCTAGAAGAGGGATTATGTCTAAGGAATTAAAAGAAGAGATTGCCAAGGATCTTGGATTTTATGATGTAGTCAAAACAGAAGGCTGGGGTGGGATTAAATCCCGAGACGCAGGTAATATGGTAAAACGTGCAATTGAAATGGCTGAACAACAAATGAACAACCAAAGTAAATAAACAAGATTACCTAAGTTCGATATCCAAAATATAATACAACTAGCAAAGAAAAGGCGATTTATGCCTTTTCTTTTTTTATCACTTCTTCCATTCCATCATTCGTTTAATGGGGCACAGCCAATGCTTATACTTTTCTTATTGTTCTCATTTTTTTCAAAAAGGAAGGACTATGGTAAAATAGGGAACAGCATAAGTAGGAAAAGGAGCAGATGGGATGTACTATGTGAAAGCACCTGCTAAGATAAATTTAACACTTGATGTATTACATAAACGCCCTGATGGCTATCATGAGGTGGAAATGATTATGACCACTGTAGATTTAGCAGACCGCATCGGGCTAGAAATAAGAGAAGACGGAGCTATACATATTATTTCAGTCGATCGTTTTGTTCCAAATGATCATCGTAACCTTGCCTATCAAGCGGCAAAGATACTTAAAGAAATGTACAAGGTGAAGTCTGGCGTCTCTATTAAAATCGAAAAGAATATACCAGTTGCAGCAGGACTTGCAGGTGGCAGTAGTGACGCTGCGGCAACTTTAAAGGGGCTAAATGTTCTTTGGGGATTAAATCTCACTATAGACGAGCTAGCTCAAATAGGAACAAAAATAGGGTCAGACGTGGCATTTTGTGTATACGGTGGGACTGCATTGGCGACCGGGCGAGGAGAAAAAATACAAGAGCTTCCGGCACCGGCCAACTGTTGGGTGATATTAGCTAAGCCAACGTTAGGGGTATCTACTGCAGATGTATATGGAAATTTAAAAATTGATCAAATAATTCATCCGAAAACAACAGCAATGGTAAATGCTATTAAGGATAAGGATTATGATTTGATGTGCAACTCACTTGGGAATGTTTTAGAAGATGTAACATTAAAACTATACCCGGAAGTTGCCAACCTAAAAGAGCAAATGCAACGCTTCGGAGCTGATGCTGTATTAATGAGTGGTAGTGGTCCAACTGTTTTTGGACTTGTAAACCAAGAATCACGAGTACAGAGAATATATAACGGGCTTCGAGGTTTCTGTGATGAGGTATATGCCGTTAGGCTAATGGGAGATAGAGAACCACTTGCTTAAACACGTATAATTGTGGTAAGTTTTGTTTAAAATATTCGTGATTAGAGGTGGAAAATGATGAAATGGAAAAGAAGTGAACGGTTAGTGGACATGACTCAATATTTAATGGAGCATCCACATAAACTAATCCCTTTAACTTATTTTGCTGCTTTATATCAGTCTGCAAAATCTTCTATTAGTGAAGATTTAACGATAGTAAAAGAAACATTTGAAGAAAGAGGCAAAGGCATACTTGTGACTGTACCTGGTGCAACAGGGGGAGTTAAATTTATTCCTACTATGACAGACCAGGATGTTAAGAAAATCGCTCAGGAATTAATGGACCAACTTTCTAAAGCGGAACGTCTCTTACCTGGTGGTTATTTGTATATGACTGACCTTTTGGGTGAACCGATGCTAATGAATAAAATAGGGAAAGTATTTGCTTCTGCATTTGTCGATACAAAAATCGATGCTATTATGACAGTTGCAACAAAAGGTATTCCTATTGCTCATGCTATTGCAAGACACTTAAATGTTCCAGTAGTTGTAGTACGACGAGATAGTAAGGTAACAGAAGGACCTACTGTCAGCATAAATTATGTTTCTGGTTCAGCTAGAAGAATTCAAACAATGGTTCTTTCTAAAAGAAGTATGGAAAAAGGCCAGCGTGTGCTAATTACCGACGACTTTATGAAAGTTGGAGGAACCATCAATGGTATGAAAAGCTTACTTGAGGAGTTTAACTGTGAGCTTGCGGGCATAGCTGTCTTAGTGGAAGCTGAGCATACAGGGGAACAATTGGTTGAGAATTACTTGTCTTTATTAAAATTACATGAAGTAAATGAAAAAGACGGTACGATCGCTTTAACCGAGGGAAATTATTTCACGAGGGGTGGAAAAACAAATGAAAATAGTATCAACGAATAAGGCTCCAGCTGCAATAGGTCCATACGTCCAGGGTATGGTAGTTAACGGAATGTTTTACAGCTCAGGTCAAATACCATTAACGCCAACCGGAGAAGTAATTGATGGTTCTATTACGGAACAGACTGACCAAGTTTTCGCTAACTTAGAAGCAGTTCTAACTGAAGCTGGATCTTCTTTGTCCAAGGTAGTAAAAACTCTTGTCTTTTTAAAAGATATGAACGATTTTGTTGAATTCAATGCTGCCTATGAAAAACATTTTGGTGATCACAAGCCTGCTCGCTCAGCTGTAGAGGTTGCTCGTTTGCCTAAAGATGTAAAGGTAGAAATTGAAGTTATAGCAGTTATTTAAAGCTAAGGCACATGTTTTCTTCGGAAATTATGTGCTTTTTTAGATTTTCTTTAAATTTACTTTATTGTCACTCCCACAAGTATTTCATCGAACAATAATGATACAAGAATCTTAATTTAATACTCCAAATACGTTTTGTAAAATCCCCTCGTCTTTTATACTATTTTTTAATAATTTTTTAATGTATATAATATTAAAAATATTCCAAAACAAAGCAGGAATTTTTAAATTTTTGTGGAATAGTAAGTTAATATAGATATTTGCAACTAGGGGGAAGGAGAGATTATATGGAAGTGACAGATGTGAGGTTGCGTAAAGTATTAACCGATGGGCGTATGAGGGCAATCGCTTCTATAACACTAGACAACGAGTTTGTAGTCCATGACATTAGAGTTATCGAAGGAAATGCAGGGTTATTTGTGGCTATGCCAAGTAAGCGAACACCAGAAGGGGAATTTCGAGATATAGCTCATCCTATAAATGTAGGCACACGATCTAAAATTCAGGATGCTGTGCTATATGCCTATCATTTAAGTGATGATGTAATAGCGGAAGTGGAAGAAGCGACTATATAAGACTAGCTTCAGTTGTAGTTAGCGTTCTAAAAAAGGTTATTAGAATCTTATACTTTTACTTTACTAACAGACAACGATATAATATCCATAATAAAATACTTTGAATGTTTTCTAGGGTTCCGCAACTGTCAATATTGGT
This sequence comes from uncultured Psychrobacillus sp., assembly GCF_938022135.1. Classification (NCBI taxonomy): domain Bacteria; kingdom Bacillati; phylum Bacillota; class Bacilli; order Caryophanales; family Bacillaceae; genus Psychrobacillus; species uncultured Psychrobacillus sp. The sequence continues at coordinate 35,959 of NZ_CALIED010000025.1, read as the reverse complement.
CTGGACCGAGAGAAAACTCACAGCATTGCTGTGTCACGGAAGGATAAAAGCCTGGGAGAAACTGTTTAATAGTTTCTCTCAGGCTTTTTTTTGAGAAAAATAATAATTGGAGGTTTTTTAGAATGGATAAAGCATGGATTAAAGTGTTCATTGCTGCAGTATTTGAGGTTTTTTGGGTTATTGGATTAAAGCATGCAGACGATTTTTGGACTTGGGCTGGAACAGTTATTGCTATCTTTATCAGTTTCTATTTAATGATTATGGCTGGTCGAGAACTTCCCGTAGGTACGGTTTATGCTGTTTTCGTTGGTATAGGTACAGCAGGAACTGTTTTTTCTGAGATTCTATTCTTTGACGAACCATTTCAAGTAGAAAAAGTACTTTTGATCGTACTATTACTTGCAGGAGTAATTGGGTTGAAATTAATTACAAAGGAAAAAGTTCAGGAAAGGAATGAATCTTAATGGCTTGGATTTCATTAATTTTAGCAGGGTTTTGTGAAATGTTCGGAGTGGCGATGATAAGTAAATTGCATAAAGATCGTAATTGGCAAGCAGCAGTACTCTTAATACTCGGATTTGGAGCAAGTTTTCTTCTTTTGGCTTATTCCATGAAAACTCTTCCCATGGGAACAGCGTATGCTATTTGGACAGGTATTGGAGCCTCTGGAGGAGCGATATTAGGTATGGTTTTATATGGAGAATCTAAAGACCCAAAACGACTAATTTTTATAGGAATGATTTTAGGGTCCGCTGTTGGTCTAAAACTCGTATCATAAGATGATTGAGTGTGAGGAAAAATCTTTAAGCTAAAGGTGGAATAAACTATTTATAGATGCCGCCTCTCCCTTCGCAAAAAAATATAATTTCACTATAATTTATTTAGCAAATGAGGAAGTTTATAAATTATCATCGTTCTGGAAAAGTTACTACAATAAAGCAGAAATCAATTATTAAAAAGCAGATATATGTCATAGTCTATCTAATCATTAAGATTTGTTATATAAAGATAAAGTATGATTTAACAAAAAAATATATATATTACTTGTTTTGTCATGTATTTGTCAAGAGATAATTCCTTGAAAAAAACCCTCTTTTCCTATATAGTCAAAAGAGGAAATTAGCCCACTGGAGGGAATATCAAATGACAAATACCTATGCAGTTGTTTTGGCAGCTGGTAAAGGCACTCGTATGAAATCTAGTCTATATAAAGTATTACATCCTGTGTGTGGAAAGCCAATGGTAGAGCATGTTATTGATAACATGGATCAGGTAGGGGTAGAAAAGATTGTGACTATTGTTGGTCATGGTGCTGAAATTGTACAAAGTAAGCTTGGGAGCAGAAGCGAATATGCTTTACAATCAGAGCAACTAGGTACGGCACACGCTGTTTTACAAGCAGAAGAAGTTCTTTCTAACCTGAAGGGAACAACTATTGTTGTGTGTGGCGATACTCCTCTAATAACTGCAGAAACTATTAAGGAATTGCTTAAGCATCACAAAGAAACAAATGCAAAAGCTACTATATTGACTGCAATAGCTGAAGATCCAACTGGTTATGGAAGAATTATTCGTACCGAGCAAGGGAACGTTAAGTCTATAGTAGAAGACAAAGATGCAAATTCAGAAGAGAAGCTTGTCAAAGAGATTAACTCTGGTACTTACTGCTTTGACAACGAAGCATTATTTAAATCATTAAAATTAGTAAAAAATGAAAATACTCAAGGTGAGTATTATTTACCTGATGTTATTGGGATTTTACAACAAGATGGAGAAGTTATTTCTGCATATGCAGCAAAAGACTTTGATGAAACTCTTGGAATTAATGATCGTGTTGCACTATCGCAAGCAGAACAAATTATGCGTGCTAGAATAGCCCATCACCATATGCGTGAAGGCGTAACTATTATAGACCCTCAAAGTACATATATAAGCAGTGAAGCAACAATTGGCTCTGACACTGTTCTACAGCCAGGAGTTATCATTGAGGGTAAGACAATTATCGGAGAAAAATGTACAATTGGCCCAAATAGCCACATAGTCTCTAGTGTCATTGGTGATGAAACAACTATTCACTCTTCTGTAGTATTATCAAGTGAAATTGGTAACCATACCTCAGTAGGCCCATTCGCACACATACGACCAGACTCGGAATTGGGTGACCAAGTTAAGATTGGTAACTTTGTGGAAGTGAAAAAATCAGTAGTTGGCAATGGAAGTAAAATCTCTCACCTAAGCTATATGGGCGATGCATCTATAGGAACTAATGTGAATATTGGTTGCGGAGCTATTACGGTTAATTACGACGGTAAAAATAAATTTGTAACAACTATTGAAGACGATGCATTTGTTGGATGTAATTCTAATCTCATTGCACCTGTAACAATCGGTAAAAAGGGATATATAGCAGCAGGATCTACGATTACTAAGGATGTTCCAGGTGAAGCACTTGCTATTGGTCGTGCTCGACAAGAAAACAAAGAAGGCTACGTAAACAAACTCAATCTAAAATAACCAATTACTATTCAGGAGGATTATCATGACTCATCGATATGAAAATGCCAAACTAAAAATATTTACTCTTAATTCGAATAAGAAATTAGCAGAAGAAATTGCAAAAGAGGTTGGAGTTCCGCTAGGGAAAAGTACTGTAACAAGATTTAGCGATGGCGAAGTCCAAATTAATATCGAAGAGAGCATACGTGGATGTGATGTATTTATCGTTCAATCCACTTCAGGTCCTGTAAACGAAAATATAATGGAATTATTAATCATGTTAGATGCAGTTAAACGTGCTTCTGCTCGTACCGTAAGTGTTGTATTACCTTATTACGGATATGCTCGACAAGACAGAAAAGCTCGTGCTCGTGAACCAATCACAGCTAAGCTAGTAGCTAACCTGCTAACTTCTGCTGGAGCAACTCGCGCAATTGTTTTAGACTTGCATGCACCACAAATCCAAGGTTTCTTCGATATTCCAATCGATCATTTAGTAGCTGTGCCTATCTTATCTGACTACTTCTTAACGAAAAACCTAGATCCTTCTCAAATTGTTATTGTTTCACCTGACCATGGTGGAGTTACTCGTGCACGTAAAATGGCAGACCGTTTGAAAGCGCCAATTGCTATTATTGATAAACGACGTCCACGCCCTAATGTTGCAGAAGTAATGAACATAGTTGGTAATGTAGAAGGAAAAACGGCAATTTTAATCGACGATATTATTGATACTGCGGGAACTATATCGATTGCTGCTGCGGCCTTAATGGAAAGCGGTGCAAAAGAAGTGTATGCATGTTGTACACACCCAGTGCTATCGGGGCCAGCAATTGAACGTATAGATAACTCTGTTATTAAAGAATTGGTTATTACAAACTCTATTCAATTACCAGAAGATAAGCACTCACCAAAAATTAAAGAACTATCAGTTGCAAAATTATTAGGTGATGCAATTGTTCGTGTATTTGAAGAAAAATCTGTAAGTACTTTGTTTGATTAATCTCATAGATGTTTGAATCATCCTCCCGAAGGGTATCTTATCTTTAGTTACCAATTACATCGGGAGGATGATTTTATTTATGGCTACAATTATTAAAGCACAAAAGAGAGAACATAAAAACAATACCAAGCTAAGAAATAGTGGGTACATACCGGCAGTTGTATATGGTTTTGAAACAGAGTCTCAACCAATTGCGGTAGATGAAAAAGATTTAATAAAAACATTACGTGAAGTTGGTAGAAATGGCGTAATGAAAATTGATGTAGAAGGTCAATCTCTAAACGTTGTATTGAATGATTATCAAATGAATATATTAAAGGCTCAAATGATTCATGCGGACTTTCTCGCGATTAATATGAAGGAAGAATTAGAAGTAAGTGTAACAGTTAACACAACTGGAACTTCTGTAGGTGTCTCAGAGGGTGGATTACTTCAACAGCCAAACAGAGAACTTACTGTTATTGTAAAACCTTCCGATATTCCAGATTCTATAGAAGTAGATGTAACTAATATCGCTATCGGTGATACGCTAACAGTTGGAGACGTTCGTGAAAAGGTAGATTATAAAATAGTCGAAGATGACGACTATACTTTAGTAACTGTATCTGCTCCAAGAGTTGAGACAGAATCGGATACTGAAACAGAAGCTGAGGCAGATGCCGAAGGAACAGAAGAAGCATCCTCAGAGGAATAAAGTAATAGGGTGAGTCCCTACTAAAATTATGCAAGCAATCCTAAAGGCGAGAATGATGTTTAATCGACATTCTCGTCTTTAGTTATGCACCGATACAATTATTAGTTTAGGAACTGGGTTCCATTCTTTTGCTTTAAAAGAAGGTGATGTTCCAAGTGAACAAACTGATTTATGGGCTTTACTCATCCCTCTTATGTTAAAATAAAAGAAATAAGGTTAAAAGGAATGGAAAGAAATGAAAATGATCGTTGGCCTAGGAAACCCAGGCAAGCAATATGAAGGAACAAGACATAATATTGGTTTTCATGTAATAGATGAACTGTCCAAGCGTTTAAACATTCCCCTCAATCAATCAAAATTTAATGGAATGTACGGCGCTGGCTTTGTAGGAACTGAAAAAGTGATGCTTCTAAAACCTTTAACATATATGAATTTATCGGGAGAATGTATCGTTCCGATGATGAATTATTTTGATGTAGAGGATGAGGAATTAGTTGTTATTTATGATGATTTAGACTTACAAGCTGGGAAGCTACGACTTCGCCAAAAGGGAAGTGCGGGAGGTCATAACGGGATTAAGTCCATCATTCAACATTTGGGTACACAGGAATTTAATCGAATTCGAATCGGAGTGGACCGTCCAAAAAACGGGATGAAGGTTCCAGACTATGTACTCTCCAATTTCACCAATGAAGAAAAACCAGAAATTGATTTAGCGATTAAAAAGAGCGCGGATGCTTGCGAACAATGGTTTACGAAGAGCTTTCTTGAAGTAATGAATGTTTTTAATGGTGCATAAAAGTTGAAGTAAAAGCCTATACTTCCTAAAAAGGGGGTTAATGGCTATGCCGATTCGTTATAGATGTCGCCATTGTGAAACAGAAGTTGGTCAGCTACCATTCGATTCCATAGACGAGGCTTTTTTAGAAAAACACAATATTGAGCCAGAAGAACAACACATATATATACAAACGGGGGCTGAGGGAGATTATACGATACAGTGTATTTGTGAAGAGTGTCAAACCTCTTTGCAAAAGTTTCCTAGCTATTATGCATTAAAAAAATGGATACAGTAAACGCTTTGGCACACTTCGTGCACAAAGCCTTTTTCTGTTTTTAATTGTAGCGTAAATCGTTTGTATGTTTATTAGATAAGGGTGGGTGAAAATGGAATTACTAAGTAATGTATTAATCGAAGATAAACAAATGCAAAAGCTAGTGAAAGATTTAGAGAATGGTATAGACCAAACATTAATCACGGGTCTATCAGGAAGCGCACGTGCTGTCTTTACTAAAATGCTTCATAAGGAATTAGATAAACCCATTCTGATTGTTACACCGAACCTTTTACACGCTCAAAAGCTTGCTGAGGATTTAGTCAAGCTAATTGGAGAAGACTTAGTTCGTTTATACCCAGCCGATGAATTGATAGCTGCAGATATAACTATTGCCAGCCCCGAATTGCGTGCACAACGTTTAGAAACATTAGATCACATGTTAAATATAAAAAAAGGTGTCTATATTGTTCCAGTGTCTGGCCTGAAAAAGCGAATGGGGAACGTAGAGGATTGGAAAAATAGCTCCATCTCCCTTAAGGAGGGAGAGGATCTTGTATTAGACAATTTCCTGCAAGGTTTAGTAGACATGGGTTATGTACGTCAGCCTATGGTTACCACTCCAGGAGAGTTTGCATTACGAGGCGGTATTATAGATATATATCCACTATATTTGGAAGATCCTATTCGGATAGAGTTATTTGACACAGAAATAGATTCCATTCGTACCTTTTCTGCAGAGGATCAACGGTCATTAAAAAAATTAAAAGACGTTCGTATTTTACCTGCGACTGAATATGTTTTAACAAAAGAGAAAAAAATGATGCTAGCACAAAAGCTCGAGGAAGCATTAGCGGAAAGCTTGAAAAAGGTTAAGCTGTCGGATATTAAAGAAAAATTTTATCAAAATATACAACAGGATATAGAACTTTTAAAACAAGGAGAACAACCAAAGGAGTTTATGAAGTACATCTCCTTGATAGAAGAAGACAGCTTTTTAGGAAGTTATTTTGATCCACAAGGAATTGTTATGTTCGATGAGCTTGGAAGAATCCAAGAAGTAACAGAGACTTTGGAAAAAGAAGAAAATGATTGGTATCTTTCCTTATTAGAAGAAGGGAAGACTGTCCATAGTGTAAAACCGTCGTACCACTTGAAAGAAATCATTCATATGCTTTCTAACTATAAGGTGTACCTATCATTATTTTCACGTACTTTTTCTGGCATTGTTATAAAGAAGGCGATGAGCGTTTCGTGTAAGCCTATGCAAAATTTCCATGGACAAATGCATCTGCTAAAAAATGAAACAGAGAGATTTGCTCAAGGTAAATTTAGAGTAATTATTTTAGCAGATGGTAAAGACCGTGTTCAAAAAGTCCATACGGTTCTAGAAGATTATGAAATAGTTTCCCAGATTGGTACGTCTACAAATGATTTAAATAACCCAGGAATTTTTATCGTAGAGGGAGATCTGGAAGCAGGTTTCGAATTACCTCTTCAAAGAATAGCCGTCATAACGGATTCGGAATTGTTTAAGCAAAAGAGTAAGAAAAAATCTCGTACACAAAAAGTGACGAATGCTGAACGTATAAAAAGCTATTCAGAAATAAAGCCTGGAGATAATGTTGTACATATCCATCATGGGATAGGGAAATATATAGGAATAGAAACCTTGCTTGTGAACGGCGTTCATAAAGACTATTTGCATATACGTTATCGAGGCGAGGATAAACTCTATGTACCAGTAGATCAAATAGATCTTATCCAAAAGTATGTTGCTTCAGGGGAAAAGGATCCGAAGCTTCATAAATTAGGCGGAACCGATTGGAAGAAAACAAAATCCAAAGTTTCAGCGGCAGTTCAAGATATTGCAGATGAGCTGATCAAGCTCTACGCTAAGCGTGAGGCTGAGGTTGGATATGCTTTTGAGCCTGATGGAGAGATGCAGCATACCTTTGAGGCAGCTTTCCCGTATGAGGAAACTGAGGATCAGCTACGGACAATTCAAGAGGTTAAACGAGACATGGAGAGACCAAGACCGATGGATCGTCTAGTTTGTGGCGATGTGGGCTATGGTAAGACCGAGGTTGCGATCCGTGCTGCTTTTAAAGCTGTGATGGAAGGAAAACAGGTAGCATTTCTATGTCCTACTACCATTCTTGCGCAACAACATTATGAAACGATGTTGGAGCGTTTTCAAGACTTCCCAATTGAGGTAGGGATGCTAAGCCGTTTCCGCACAAAGAAGCAACAGGCAGAAACAATTACCGGACTGAAAAAGGGTCTAGTGGATATAGTAGTTGGAACTCACCGTATCCTGTCAAAGGATGTAGAATATCAAGATTTAGGGCTATTGGTAGTGGATGAGGAGCAACGTTTTGGAGTTAAGCATAAAGAAAAGATTAAGCAGCTTAAAACAAACGTTGATGTTTTAACGCTTACTGCCACTCCAATTCCTCGTACCCTCCATATGTCGATGATTGGAGTACGGGATTTATCCGTTATCGAAACTCCCCCTAAAAACCGTTTCCCAGTGCAAACATATGTAATGGAATATAACGGAGCTTTAGTTAGGGAATCTATTGAGAGAGAACTGGCTAGGGGAGGACAGGCATTTTTCCTATACAACCGCGTTGAGGACATTACTCGCAAGGTTGATGAGATACAAATGTTAGTCCCAACGGCTAGAGTAGGCTATGCACATGGGCAAATGTCCGAGACGGAGCTAGAGTCTGTCATTATCAGCTTTTTAGAGGGAGAGTATGATGTCCTTGTGACAACTACTATTATAGAAACTGGAATTGATATACCGAATGTTAATACGTTGATCATCCATGATGCGGATAAAATGGGGCTGTCCCAGCTGTATCAGCTACGTGGACGCGTAGGTCGTTCTAATCGTGTGGCTTATGCCTACTTAATGTATCAAAGGGACAAAGTGTTAACTGATGTAGCAGAAAAAAGGCTACAGGCGGTTAAGGAATTTACAGAGCTTGGATCTGGCTTCAAGATAGCGATGAGAGATTTATCTATCCGAGGAGCAGGAAATCTATTGGGCTCACAGCAGCACGGATTTATTGATTCGGTAGGATTTGATCTATATACGCAAATGCTAGAAGAAGCTATACAAGAAAAACAAACTGGAACTAAAAAAGAAGAAGTACAAGATATTGAAATTGTATTAGGAGTAGAAGCATATATTTCAGATGAGTATATTGCAGATGGATATCAAAAAATTCAAATGTATAAGCGAGTCAAGGCAATGGAAACAGAAGAAGAGTATTTGGACATTGTTGAAGAATTACAGGACCGTTTTGGAGATATGCCTCTAGAAACGGAAGTACTTCTTAGAATTGCTCGTATGAAGGTCTGGGGTAAAATTGCTGGAATAGAATCTATTAAAGAAGCCAATAAGATAACATCCATTAGGCTGAGTGAGTCTGGAACACAATCTATTGATGGTGCATTACTGTTAGAGGAAACGATGAAGTTTGGTCGTGCTGTAGGCTTTAATGTAGATAAGGGCAACTTAGTTGTCACCATAGATGAGCGTAAAATAGGAAAGTTAAATACGTTTGATGTATTAGAAGAAATAATGAGTTTATTACCTAAAGCAAAAAAGAAATTAGAAGTAAATTAACGTATTGCATATTATTGGGTAATGTGAGGCATACTATGGCAGAAATGAACTTTAATTTCCATTCTGTCGAAAGAGAGGCACACATTACATGAAAGCAACAGGCATAGTACGTAGAATTGATGATCTAGGTAGAGTTGTAATTCCAAAAGAAATACGTAGAACCCTTCGTATACGAGAAGGTGATCCTTTAGAAATCTTTACAGACCGAGAAGGAGAAATTATCCTAAAAAAATATTCTCCAATTAGTGAGCTTGGAGACTTTGCAAAAGAGTATGCTGAAACGCTTTATGAAACGTTAGGTACGCCAGTACTTATTAGTGATCGCGATGAAATGATTGCTGCAGCAGGGTTATCTAAGAAGGATTATTTAAAACGTCGTTTAAGTTCCGACGTTGAGGATGTAGTGAATAATAGAACAATGGTAGTGGAAAAGCATGAAAACTCAGTAGAATGGGTACCGGGAGTAGTTGAAACAGTTAAATCCTACTGTATCGCCCCAATCATTGCTTCTGGCGATCCGATAGGCGCTATATTCCTATTCTCTAAAGTGCATTTTATCGGAGAAGCAGAAATGAAAGCTATCGAAACAGCAGCTAATTTCTTAGCAAAGCAAATGGAGAGCTAAATGAACCTTCCTCTTGTACAAGAGGAAGGATTCTTTATATTCATGTATAATAGTGCTATTGCTGGATGGAAGAAGGATTTTAAAAATGAGTAATGATTGGAATATGAAATCGTATATGAAGGGCGCTGCCATGCTAACGGTGGCAGCAATTATCGTGAAACTACTTAGTGCAGTTTATCGCGTACCCTTTCAAAACCTAGTCGGCGATGAAGGCTTTTACATTTACCAACAGGTTTATCCTTTTATTGCGATTATTACAACTTGGACTTCTTTTGGCTTTGCTATAGCACTTTCCAAAATTTTGTCTGATTATAAAGCGAATGGGAAAACCTTTGCAATCCCTAAAATAAGAAAAATTGCTTTTTATTATATCGGAATTATTTCTATTATATTTTTTGTTTTCTTATTTTTTGGTGCAAATTTATTAGGCAGTTTTATGGGGGATGTCCAACTAGCTCAGCTTTTAAGAGCAGGATCCTATGTCATTCTGCTTATGCCACTCCTTGCAGTCCTAAAAGGAGAATTTCAAGCAGAGGGACGAATGGGGACAGTTGCTTATGCTCAGGTACTAGAGCAGGCCATTCGTGTCTCGGTTATTTTACTCGGGACCTGGATAGTTCTCTTAAATAGCTTGGATTTATATAAAGCGGGAAGTATGGCGATGTATGGAGCAGTTGCTGGAGAATTGGGAGGAGTAGTGTTCTTAGGAATAGTCTATTGGAAGATAACAAAGAAAACAGGTAAAGAAGAAAATGTAGGACCGGTGCCTGTATGGCCCATCGTAAAGCAACTGACGATGCTAAGTATAAGTGCAAGTATAAGTGCATTGCTATTTTTACTTCTTCAACTGGTAGACTCCTTCACAGTATTTCAGTTACTAATAGATAATGGAATGGGTAGACAAGAGGCGATGGAGAAAAAGGGCGTATATGATCGAGGCCAACCACTCGTACAGCTTGGGATTGTCATCGCCTCTACCCTTTCTCTTTCTATCGTGCCTCTTGTTGCACATCGTTTAAATAAAGACAAAGGAAGAACGGCCCAACCATTTATGCAGTTGACGTTTAGAATAGCCTTTACGTTTGGAATTGCTGCCGCATTAGGACTTATTGCAGTACTTCCTTATTTAAACGAAATGCTGTTTAAAACGCGTGCAGAATCTATTACTCTCATGGTATTTTCTTTGCAGATTATTTGGATGTCTTTAATATTAACATTCATGGCTATGCTTCAAGGTGGAGGAAAGGTGAGAGTTCCAACTCTAATCTTACTACTTTGTGTGTGCTGTAAATGGATATTAAACGGTATACTAATACCTAGTTATGGTGTAATTGGTGCTGCCTGGTCGGGGAATGCTAGTTTAGCTATTGCATGTATATTGATGTTGTTTTACTTTAAAAAACAGTGGAAAATACGCTTCGCTCCCAACAGTTTTTATAAGGGAGTTGCTCATGCATCATTAGTTATGTTCGTAATCGTTATTGCTTATACTAGGCTTATAGATCATTTTCCAGTTGGAATTTTATCTAGCAGAGTGGAGGCAGTAGTCATTTCACTTAGTTCGGTAATGCTTGGTGCAATAGTTTTTATCTTTGTATTGACGAAAAGACGTGTAATTGCAGAGAAAGAATGGTTCTTACTTCCCTTTGGAAGAAGAATGGCCAAGCTTCAGCTTTGGCTAAATAAAGAAAAGTAAGGTTGTGAGAAGATGCACGAAATTACAATAATCGGACTTGGGGCTGGTGATTTAAATCAGCTTCCACTAGGGATTTATAAAAAGTTAAAAAATGCTACTCATTTATACGTTCGTACAGAACAGCATCCAGTCCTTCAGGAGCTCCAAACAGAGGGCGTAACATGGACTAGCTTCGATGCTATTTATGAAAAGAATGATCAATTTGAGAATGTGTATAAAGAGATAGTGGAAAATCTTCTGAAGCTGTCAGCTGTAAATCCGATAATTTATGCTGTTCCTGGTCACCCTTTAGTAGCGGAGCAAACCGTTCAACTATTGGTTCAGGCTGAAAAACAAGGCAAGGCAACGATTACTATAGAGGGCGGGCAGAGCTTTCTAGACCCTATTTTTGGAGCTCTTCGCATAGATCCTATAGAAGGGTTTCAATTGATAGACGGAACTAGCTTTAAGCGAGATGATATACAGATGAATTCTCACGTTTTAATAGGGCAGGTTTATGATTCCTTTAGTGCTTCAGACGTTAAGCTAACACTAATGGAAAAGTATCCGGACGATTTCGAGGTCACAATAGTGACAGCGGCAGGTTCCTCCGAAGAAGTTTTAAAAAAGGTGCCTTTATTTGAACTGGATCGGGAAATGGAATTAAATAATTTAACCACCTTATACGTTCCGCCTATTCATGAAAAAGAAAGTCGTGTAAAGGAGTGGCAAACTCTTCGAGAGGTGGTAGCCCAGCTAAGGGGTCCTAATGGGTGCCCTTGGGATAAGGAACAAACACATACAACCTTGAAAAAATATGCAGTAGAAGAGGTTTACGAGCTACTTCAAGCAATAGACGAGGAAGATGACGATCATATTGTAGAAGAGCTGGGAGATGTACTGTTACAGGTTTTCTTACATGCTCAAATTGGAGAAGACAATGGATACTTCAGCTTAGAGGATGTATTAGCTTCTATAACTGAAAAAATGATTCGAAGACATCCGCATGTTTTTGGAGATGTAGAAGCAAATAGTACAGAACAAGTATTAAGTAATTGGCAGGAGATTAAAGAAAAAGAAGGTAAGAAAACGTCAAAATCTTTATTAGAGGATGAATTACGAACGGAATCGTCTCTATTGACCTCCTTTAATTATCAAAAAAGAGCTGCCAAAGTTGGCTTTGATTGGCCAGAGGTTTCTGGAGCTTGGGATAAGTTTGAGGAAGAGCTGCAGGAGTGGAAGGCTGAGCTCGTATCTAATGATAAAGAAGCACAGACAGATGAGCTGGGAGATTTATTGTTTACCGTGGTGAATTTAGCACGTTTTTACGGACTATCTCCTGAGCTTGCCATGATGCAAGCAAATCAAAAATTCAAAAGAAGATTTGAATATATAGAACGATGTGTTCAACAAAACAGAGGAAGCTTTGAAGATTATAACTTAGAGGAGCTTGACCAGTTTTGGAAGGATGCCAAAAAATTAGAGAGGCAGTGAGGATATGAGATTAGATAAATTTCTAAAAGTTTCAAGACTTATTAAAAGAAGAACATTAGCTAAAGAGGTAGCGGATCAAGGACGTATTACCATTAATAATAAGGTGGCAAAGGCTAGCTCTGACGTTAAGGTTGGTGACGAGCTATCTATTCGTTTCGGCCAAAAGGTTGTGACTGCATCCGTGGACGGGATTAAAGACTCTGCTAAAAAAGAAGAGGCTGCATCCATGTTCACCATTATTAAAGAAGAGAGATTAGAGAAGGTAGACCCTCAGTTCATTGATGATGAAGATTAGGAGAAAGATTATCTTGGTTTTCAAAGATTACGTTTAAATTGGAAGATGATAGTCTTCCTTTCCGGCTAAATCTATTAAGAATAAATTCTTTTAAAAAAAAGCATGAGATTGTGTCATGCTTTTTTTATATGGAGCATACAATAGATTAGGACAAGGAGAGGAGAGAGTATATGCAATATCAAGCAGAGAATCAAACTATCACAATTCCGTCGGGGGATCACTTAATTTCACTTAGAAATCGTAAAAGAATGGACTTAACATCTGTAAAAGCAATCGAACGATTTGATCAGCAGGAATTTTATGTACGTACATCTCAAGGAACCCTTCATATCAAAGGAGAGGACTTGAAGATTGTCCATCTAGATGTTGATAAAGGACTTCTAACTTTGGAGGGCATTGTACGATCTATGGAGTACGATGAGGAACAAAGTTCAGACGGTGCTAGAGGATTACTTCATAAATTATTCGGATGACACTTTCTCTACAGTTTTATAGTTTAATGCTAATGATTGGCAGCGGTATTTTAGTTGGTGCTGTAATAGAAGGAACGCGTTTTATAACGGGGCATACTCCCAAGCGTTCCTTTGTTTTTAAATATCAGGTAGTGTTAGAAATAGTTATTTGGATTTTAATGGGACTAGCGACCTTTTACATTCTTTTTAATGTACGAGACGGGATTTGGAGAATTTATGATCCACTTGCACAAGTGTTAGGAATCCTCCTTTACCAGTTATTTTTTCAGCCCGTCTTTCGGTTAGCTGGAAGAATCTTTTTGCGTTTGGTAGTAAAGCCGATTTGGTTCATAATTCGGACCATTTTAAGGATTCTTGGAAAAATTATATCTTTTATCATATTTATTATCAGTTTAATAATAAAACCATTCCGTACTCCATACAAAAAATTAAAGCTATTGGCACTACAGAAATTGCCAAAAATAAGTTATAATAAAAGATACCAAAAATATAAGAAAAAATATAAGAAAAGATAGGAGAGAACGATGTGAGGCAGAGACAAATACAAAAAGAACCATACGAAAAACAAGTGGCATCTATAAATACAGATTATTTACGCTCTGTTCAACGTCGCGAATCTCGTATAAAATCTAAAAAAGTTCGGTTATTTAGACGGTTAGCAGTATTCTTTATCGTTTCAATAGCAGTAACTGGATTTTTAATAATGACCCTTGTGAACAGCCATCAAACATTAGCAGAGAAAAAGGAACAGCAGGTCCAGGTAGAAGAAGAACTAGCAAAAGTTCAAGAAGACCAAGAAATGCTCAAAATCCAAATCTCCAAGTTAAATGATGATGATTACATCGGAAAGTTATTAAGAAAAGAATTTTTCCTTTCAGAGGAAGGCGAAATTATCTTCTCTCTTCCAGAGGAAAATGATAAGTAAATTAAAAAAAACCAATTTGAAGAGAGTGGTCTTGTTGACACTCTTTTTTTGTTAGCTATAATAAAAGATAGGATATGTATAAAAAAACTATACAAATTCATTTTTTAAGGACCGCTTAAATTTTAAGGAGGAGCATTTTTTTTATGTCAATTGAAGTAGGCAGCAAGGTACAAGGTAAAGTAACAGGAATCACTAACTTCGGAGCATTTGTCGAGCTTCCAGGAGGCTCAACTGGTCTAGTTCACATTAGTGAAGTTGCAGATAACTATGTGAAGGATATTAATGATCATTTAAAAGTGGGCGACATGGTAGAAGTTAAAGTGATGAATGTTGAAGCGGATGGCAAAATCGGCTTATCTATTCGTAAAGCAAAGCCACAAGCAGAAAGACCAGAGAGACCAGAACGTCCTCAGCGTCCACGCAGTAATAACCGCCCGAACGATCGTGATCGTCCGAGCAAAGAGAATTTTGAGCAAAAAATGGCGAGATTCTTAAAGGATAGTGAAGATCGTTTGACTACGTTAAAACGCGCAACTGAATCTAAACGCGGTGGTAGAGGCGCAAAACGAGGATAACATGCTGTCTGTTTTATCGGTAGAAAAAATGTTTAATAGATGTAGAAAGGTGCTAGCTTAGCTAGTGCCTTTTTTGTTGTTTAGGAAAATTATAAAATTTTGAACCTGTGGATAAATTGATGTCTAGCTCTGGCACCTTGCCCCTCGGGGTCAAATGGATAAAAGCTCCGGTGGCTGAGGAACTGCCTCCTCGCTTTTCCCCATTTGCCTGTCGGGGCAGACATAGGTGCCTGCGCTTTTCTTGTATTTAAAATATTTTCAAAATACGCACAACTAAGGTAATATTTACTTAGTGCAACCATGAAAAAGAGAATGAATAGTTAAATCTAGGATTTAGTGTAGGAGGATGAGTGATGACTAAGGATGAAATTCTACATGCACATCAAAACTACTTACGTTGGTTGACCTTTCTTGAGAAGATGAGTGAGGATGAAGGAAATACTCCTTATCGAGAAGGGAAATGGACTCCAAACGAGATTGTAATGCATCTGGCAGAGTGGGATAAGTTTACCTTGCAGGAGCGTTTACCTCTAATGAAAGAAGGGGAAAAACATCAAGCGTATCCGAATTTCGAAGACTTCAATGCAAAAGCTGCAGCCCTTGCTCATGAACAAACATTTAAAGAAACCCTTGCTCATGCAAAAAAGCAACGTGAAGCGATCATGGCAGAGCTTCAGAAAATTGATGAAGTAGAATGGGATAAGTACTTTTATATTGGTGACCATTCAAGTACTATACGAAATTATTTTACAGACTTCATCGAGCATGACCTACATCATCAAAAACAAATAACACCGGAATATAATAACTAACCTCTCAAAAACCCGTTAGACCATTTTCAAAAGGTCTACGGGTTTTGTTCTTTGGGAAGTAAATAAGAAATTGCGATTTCCGTTCCAGTCGGACGCTTTCCGCCGGCATGGCCTCAGCCTCCTCGTCGCTGCGCTCCTGCGGGGTCTTCACCTCATGCTATTCCGGCAGGAGTCGCCGCCTTTCACTTCAATCACTTAGTATTCCTACTATGCAAATTAATGTTCTGCACAATTTCAAGCAATATAAAAATACATTCTGGAAAGATTTAAGTATCCTACTACAAAATTTTAGAAAGAATTAATATTTGAAGATTCTAATATGAATCAACTAATTAAACACTAGGTTTAGAAGATTATAAATGATCTACAATATGATAATCTCCATTTTTCTTTGCAGGCGCATAGTCTTTCCGATATATTATCGTACAGATATATCTCCAACTGTTGCATTAGGTTAACTATGCTTAGTGATCATCACTGGTAGGCTTGCCTAAAGAAAACCCTTCAAACAAGCGCCCACCATAAGGCTGAAGCATCTCGTCGACAATCTCGACAATCTTCTCTTTTTCACGATGCTTGTAATAGGCATCGAAGGCTTCCGTAAATTTAATTGCAAATGATTCGTCAAATTGTTTCAAAGCACGATACCCCCATTTAGACGTACCCGTCCACTGCCGATTTGTTCTTAATACAAATTCATTGGCTAGATCTAAGAGGGAATGGACGACAAATAGCTCCTCTTGGGTATTTGTACAGCCAATAAAATCATCTAAAACATCTGTAAGAAAATAGCGTTTCATCGTAATAGTCTCTTTAGACCATTCCCTCGGTCCATTCGACAATAGTACGCGAGCCTCTTCTTGAATAGGGGACAATACCCCTTGCCCCTTTAATACCACTCCCTCCGCGACCATCTTTGGAAGGGAAGGCTTAGCCCTTTCACAATCCAGCTCAAAGAATTGCTTGTAGGAGCTCAAACTATGGGCAAATACCTCTATTGGCCATCCTTCTAAGTATAGAGATTCTCTATAGGAGGTGAGAATGTGCTCATCGAATATTACAATATCCAAATCAGAGGTGGAGGTACCTTCTCCTCGAACAACACTCCCAGCTAAAATGGCTCCTAGACAATGAGGAAAGTATTGCTGAACAAAATGCTCAGCTACTACAAGTGGATCACTTTTCTTCTTAAACATTTACCTGCCTCCTTTGATAAAAGGATAACAAAAAAGAGGTTGCAAGTATGCAACCTCTTTTTAAAGATGACCCCTACGGGATTCGAACCCGTGTTACCGCCGTGAAAGGGCGGTGTCTTAACCGCTTGACCAAGGGGCCGTATAAATGGCGGCCGAGGGGATCGAACCCCCGACCTCACGGGTATGAACCGTACGCTCTAGCCAGCTGAGCTAGGCCGCCGTTATAACAACAAATATCATATTACAAGCGTTTGGACAAAGTGTCAATACTTTTTTAAAAAGATATTCATAAATATTCATTTACGAAAAAAACTGACAATTTATGTGCGGATAATAACCTAGGAATACGTTGGTTTTCGAGTGGTCCAGGGCCAAATGCATCATTCAATATTTCAGGGAATTCAAAACGTGGTATATCAGGTCGAAAAGTTTTTGAGAGTGGTGCCAGGAAGAGACATACTTTTTGAGATCCACTAGGTATACTTCGAACATGAGTTGAATAGGGAGGAATACAATATGAAAACTATTTACGAACAAGAGCAAAAAAGAAGTTTCACATGGAGAAGGGTAGTTGAAAATATTCAAGCAAGAAAGGTCACCTTAACCTTAATGGCGACATTCTTTGTACTTTCATTTTTCTTAGCCCAGGTTGTTCTATTCGAAGCGTCAGTACCATTTTTCTTGCCTATTTGGGCATTGGTTAGCTTAAGATTTCAACGATTTATTCCTTGGACATTTGCAGGAGCACTATTAGGAAGCTTGACGCTTGGATTAGGGCAATTGATGATTCATGTATTTCAGGGTATTTTCTTTACGCTTCAAGGAAAGAAGCTGATAAATAAAATCCCTATTCCCTTATTTGTATTAATAGATGTCGTATTGATCCAGGTTCTTTGGCAATTCGCTTCATATAGGGGCTCAGTTCCAGTTTCTGTTTGGTTAGCGATAGGGTACGAAGGTGTATTGAGCTTGTTCATGACAATCTTTTTGTTTCAGTTATTCATTCCATTACCCGAATTGATCCATAAAAAATGGACAATGGAAAGGATGGGCTCTGCTTTATTAATAGGAGCCCTAGTGCTAACTGGTATGTCATCCTTTATCATTGGTTATGTTTCGGTTCCATTAATACTTGCACATCTAGTAATTGCTGTTGCTGCCGCGGTAGGAGGTGTTCAACTTTCTACTGTTGTGGCAGTCCTGGCGGGCACGGTATTAAGTATTTCCACCTTAAGCTTTAGTGGAATGATTGCGGTTTATGCCTTGACCGGCTTCTTAGCGGGTCTCCATAAGAGATTTGGCAGGCTTTGGCAGGCATTCAGTATGCTTGGAGCCACATTTTTCTTTCTGTTATATGATCGAACGTTACCTCTAGATTCGGTTTATATCGGCTCATTGGTAGCGGCCTCGCTAATCTTTTTTATGATTCCTTCTGCATGGATTAAGGATTTGAAGGAACAGCTTTATCCTGACACGACGCATGTCTTATTGAGAAGACAGAAGTGGATGACTGAAAAGGTGAATCATCAGTTACAGGAATTTCAACACTTTGTGGATTTCATTACGCGTTTTATATCAGATCGATTTGAACCTAAAGTAGCAAGTGAGGAGAGGGTAGAAGCATTAGTAACTTGTCAGTCTTGTTTTCATTATGAAAAATGTTGGGGGGCAAAATCAAACGGCATACCGAGTCTAATTCAACAATGGGAGGAGCAACCTAAAAAAGCGAGGATACAGTTAGAAAAGAAAATGCAGTTTAAATGCGTTAAACCATTACAAATAATGCACGAATTAAAGGAGAGGGAGGCGAAAAGAAAGCTAGCCTATGAAATGCAGCATGGTAAAAAGATGTTTGCCTTAAAATTGAGAGATATGGGAAATCACATGAGTGAGCTGATGAACAACTTAGAAAATAATGTTGCGTTGTATACATCCCAGGAGGAAGAGGTGAAACAGAAATTTCAGCAATGCAATATTCCATTTTATCAAATAGATGTATTGAACATTGATGTGGGTCAGATGGAGGTAGTCTGCTGTTTGCCAATAGAAGCTAGAGGTAAAATGATAGGGGAAAGGTTAATAATTCCGATTTTATATGAGCTATGGAAGGAACCTTTTGAAATAACTTCGATGAAAGAAGTTCATCACCCATATGAACATATTCAAGTATCATTTAAATCTTCTGTCCGATTTAGTGTTTCACACGATATATTTACTTCTTCTAGTAAAAATACAATCTATTCAGGAGATGCACATGCCGTTTTCCAGCTACACCCGGGGTTATTAGCAGTTATTTTATCAGATGGGATGGGTAATAATGTAGAGGCACATAGGGAAAGTAGGAGGGTAATGCAGTTTATGAGGGAATGCCTTCATAAGAAAATGGATCCTGAGACAACTATGCATACATTGCATTATATGATGAGTCTACAAGATGACTCAGATAGCTATGCTACGGTAGATCTGGCTTTAATAGATTTACAAAAGGGAGAGTTGTGGTCCTGGAAAGCTGGTAGTATGTCTACGTATCTAATTCGAGGTAATGAGATGCGTAAAATTGAAAGTAAGCATGTGCCATTTGGCTTTTTGCCTACTTTTTCAATAGAGGCGAAAAAGGTCGATATTAAAGATGGAGATATATTATTAATGCTATCGGATGGTGTGTTCTCAGCAAATACAACAATAGAAAAACAGGAGGCCTACTACAAAAAGGTGTTACAGGATCCTACAATGAGTGCAGAAAAATTTGTGAAGATTTTAGAGGAAACCTACTCATTGCCAGGAGATGATAGAACTGTAATCTTTATGCAGGTGAAGCATGCTGTACCGGAATGGTCGATATTTTCACCAAGACAAGCCGCAAAATTTCAAGAAAAAATGGTACACTAGACTAGTATAAATGTTTATAGAGAAGTGAATTATGAAGATAGATTATTTTTAAGGGAGAGATGAGAAGATGCATCCATTCGTTCGAAAGGTGAAGCAATATATAGACCAGCACCGATTGATTGAAGAAAAAGAGCGTCTTCTTATCGCTTGTTCTGGCGGTACAGACTCTGTTGCAGTGGTACTAGCCATGAGGGAACTTGCGGTTTTTTACAGTTGTGAGCTTGGTATTGTTCATACAGATCATCAATTGCGTGGAAAAGAGTCTGCCGAGGACCTCGAATTCGTCAAGGAATTAGCTAATCGGTTAAAACTTCCTTTCTATTCTGCTACGTTAGAGGTGATGAGTAGAGTGGAACAAGAAGGGGGAAATGTTCAAGTTATTTGTAGGCAGGAGCGTTATTCCTTTTTCGATGAGGTGATGGAAGCCTATAATTATAACAAGCTTTTGTTGGGACACCATGCAGATGACCAAATAGAAAATGTCTTGATGTCGTTAATAAGAGGTACTATTAGCTCCACGATAACGGGGATTCCAAAAAAGAGACCTTTTTCAAGTGGTCAAATAATCCGTCCTTTTCTAGGTGTTACAAAGCAAGAGATTGCAACCTATCTAAAGGACCAACAACAACTTCATAGACATGACCCAAGCAATGACAAACATACATATACAAGAAATCGAATTCGCCATCGATTAGTGCCTCTCTTGAAAGAAGAAAATCCAAATATAAGCGATCGAATAATGCATTTTGTAGAGAAACAGCTTCAGGATGAAAAGTACCTTCAAGAGATAGCGGCAAAAAAGTATGAACAGCTTGTGACGGTTAATGAGGAAGGGGCATTGGTTATAGATTCTCTAAGCTTTTCTACAGTTCCCATTGCTTTACAAAGAAGAGTGATTCTACTACTATTAGAGTATCTATACAAAAACTCCGATATACTACTTAACGATCGATTGATTGAATCCATTCTCGCCGCTTGCAATAATCATGAAGGTAATGAGGTATTACACTTACCAAATGCTTTTCATCTCACTCGCCATTACAACCACATACAATTTAGCGCTCATAAAACGGCACCTGTTATACGTGGGGAATTTGTTTTGTCGGAAGATTGTTGGATCAATTGCGGTGCTGGCTTTTCCATCTACTTAACGCGAAACTTAACAGACGATCTTTCCCAAGAGAAATGGTTTGTACAATTAGAAAACCACCACTTTCCGCTTTCTATAAGACAGAAGGTACAAGGTGATCGAATACGTATCAAGGGAATGTCCTCTTCTAAAAAAGTTTCCCGTCTATTTATCGATGAGAAGGTCTTACCAGAGGATAGGATGAGTTGGCCACTGCTTGTGCAAGCTAACAATGATATAATTGCAGTAATTGGCTTACGCTACGGAGAATTATTTTCAAAGCAACACAGCTCGCAGAACTATGTGATGTTTGTAAAGCGAGATAAATGACTAGGGGGACTAGAAATGCTAGAGAAAGATATTCTAGAGATTTTATTGACAGAAGAACAAATTCAAGAAAAAACAAATGAGCTTGGAGCTATGCTTACTGCAGATTATGCGGACCAATTTCCCCTTGCTATCGGAATTTTAAAAGGTGCAATGCCATTTATGTCTGATTTGATGAAACGAGTGGATACATACATCGAAATGGACTATATGGACGTTTCTAGTTATGGAAATGCTACTGTTTCTTCCGGTGAAGTGAAAATTGTAAAAGATTTGAATACAAGTGTAGAGGGCCGAGATATTTTAATTATTGAGGATATCATTGATAGTGGGATGACATTAAGCTATTTAGTGGATCTATTCAAGTATCGTAAAGCAAAATCTATTAAGATTGTCACATTATTGGATAAGCCGACAGGCAGAAAAGTAAAGTTAGAAGCTGATTATGTTGGTTTTATAGTTCCAGATGCTTTTGTTGTTGGTTATGGATTAGATTACGCAGAAAAATACAGAAACTTACCGTACGTTGGTGTTCTTAAAAAAGAAGTTTACTCTTTTTAAATTTAGAAGCTGCGAAGCTCTATGAAAGTCATTAATAGATATGAACAAAGCCTTAAAATTTTGTTCTTTTTTAGAAGGCTTTTCATTGTACGCCAAAAAAAACGTATGTTAAGATAATCATTAGTTTTTCTGTTTACCTTGTGAGGAGGCTAGGAATGAATCGAGCATTGCGCTACGCCATATTGTATTTATTGATATTTTTTGTGATTGTAGGAATATTTGCTACGTTCAATACAAATAATACCCCTACTAAAAATATTCGTTATGATGAATTTATGACTTCACTTTCAAAAGGTGATGTTACTAGCTTTTCAATGCAACCTGAACAAGGAGTTTACTTTATAGAAGGTTCTATGAAGGGCTATGAAGAAGGAGAAAAGTTTTTAACTAAACTTCCTTACAATAGTGAAAAAGTGCTAGAGAGAATAGATTCACTAGCAACTGCAAATAATGTACAAATTGATGTTATTGAAACTTCAAAAACTAGTGGCTGGGTACAGTTCTTTACCGGTCTACTTCCTTTCTTGATTATCATCATTTTATTCTTCTTCTTATTGAGCCAATCTCAAGGCGGTGGTAACCGTGTGATGAACTTCGGTAAGAGTAAAGCAAAACTGTATGATAACGACAAGAAAAAAGTGAAATTCCCAGATGTTGCTGGGGCAGATGAAGAAAAAGCAGAGTTAGTAGAAGTTGTAGACTTCTTGAAAGATCCACGCAAGTTTGTAGAAATTGGAGCACGTATACCTAAAGGGATTCTTTTAGTGGGTCCTCCAGGTACTGGTAAAACGTTACTAGCACGTGCTGTAGCTGGTGAAGCAGGAGTACCATTCTTCTCTATCAGTGGTTCTGACTTCGTAGAGATGTTCGTTGGGGTCGGTGCATCCCGCGTACGTGATTTGTTTGAAAATGCAAAGAAAAATGCGCCTTGTATTATTTTCATAGATGAAATTGATGCAGTTGGTCGTCAACGTGGAGCAGGTCTTGGTGGCGGTCACGATGAGCGTGAGCAAACACTAAACCAATTACTTGTTGAGATGGATGGTTTTGGAGCTAACGAAGGTATTATTATCATCGCAGCTACAAACAGACCAGACATTCTAGACCCGGCTCTTCTACGTCCTGGACGTTTTGACCGTCAAATTACAGTAGGTCGCCCAGATGTTAAAGGTCGCGAAGCAGTGCTTCAAGTACATGCACGCAACAAACCTTTAGATGATACGGTTGATTTGAAAGCAATTGCTCAACGTACACCAGGATTCTCTGGAGCAGATTTAGAAAATCTTCTAAATGAAGCTGCCCTGGTAGCTGCTAGAAGAAACAAAACAAAAATTGATATGTCAGACATTGATGAAGCAACAGACCGAGTTATTGCTGGACCAGCTAAATCTGGTAAAGTAATATCTCCGAAAGAACGTAAAATTGTTGCCTTCCATGAGGCTGGACACGTAGTAGTAGGTTTAACACTAGATGATGCAGAAGTCGTTCATAAAGTAACTATTGTTCCTCGTGGCCAAGCTGGTGGATATGCAGTAATGCTTCCAAAAGAAGATCGTTACTTCATGACTAAACCAGAGCTTCTGGATAAAGTTTCAGGATTACTAGGTGGTCGTGTTGCAGAGGATATCGTCTTTGGAGAAGTTTCTACAGGAGCTCATAATGACTTCCAACGTGCTACTGGTATCGTCAGAAAAATGGTTACGGAATATGGTATGAGTGACAAGCTAGGACCAATGCAATTTGGTCAAACTCAAGGAGGAAATGTCTTCCTAGGTCGTGACTTTAACTCAGAGCAAAATTATTCCGATAAGATTGCATATGAAATTGATCATGAGATGCAAACGATGATCAAAGAGCAATACGAACGAACTAAACAGATCTTAACAGAGAAACGCGATTTGTTAGATTTAATCGCAAATACGTTATTAGATGTTGAAACGTTAGATGCTGCTCAAATTTTACATTTACAAGAGCATGGAACACTACCTGTTCGTGAATACGATCAAAACGATCAAAAGGTTGATTTGAGTAAGGAAAAGGATTCCGATGCTACAGGAGCTTCTTCTGATCCGACAATCGGTGATTTACCATCAGAAAAAGGCACGTCTCATGAGACCGGTCCTATTCTAGAAGAACGTACAGATAGTACTTCAGATCCAATTCAAGAAAAGCGTCCAACTGATAAATAAAATATATAGCTGAGTGATTTTCGTCTTTAGGCGAGTCACTCAGCTTTTTTATTTCTCGGGAAATATGGTATGATGTGTTGGAAATCTACGTAAAAGTGAGGAAAATCTTCATGATACTTGTGCTTGATACAGGAAATACAAATATTGTCCTAGGAATTTACCATAATGATCAGCTGATTCATCACTGGAGAATGGAGACGGACCGTCGTAAAACAGAGGATGAGTTCGGGATGCAGGTCAAAGCACTCTTTTCTCATGTTAATATAACTTTCGAACAAATAGAAGGTATTATCATTTCCTCAGTAGTGCCGCCAATTATGTTCTCCTTAGAAGCGATGTGTAAGAAGTATTTTGGTATAAAACCCTTAGTTGTAGGTCCCGGTGTAAAGACGGGATTGAATATAAAATATGAAAATCCTCGTGAAGTCGGTGCCGATCGTATTGTTAATGCAGTAGCAGCTATTCATGAATATGGAGCACCTTTAATTATTGTGGACTTTGGTACTGCAACCACTTACTGTTATGTAAATGAAAAAGGTGAATACTTGGGTGGTGCTATAGCTCCGGGAATCGGTATTTCAACAGAAGCATTATTTGAAAAGGCTAGTAAGCTTCCTAGAATTGAACTTACAACTCCAGAGCATGTAATCGGCAAAAATACAGTTTCCGCCATGCAATCTGGTATCGTATTTGGATACGTTGGGCAAGTGGAGGGCATTGTAAATAGGATGAAAAAAGTTTCTAAAGTGAATCCTAAAGTTATATCTACAGGAGGGCTTGCTCCTTTAATAGGTAATGAAACAACGATTATGGATATGATTGATCCTTTTCTTACATTAAAAGGATTGTATTTAATTTATCAACGAAATATAGATGAAAGAGGTATGAGATAAATGAATGATTATTTAGTTAGAGCTTTAGCTTTTGAAGGAAGTGTTAGAGCATTTGCAGTTCGCACAACAGGTACGGTAGGTGAGGCACAGCAACGTCATCAAACGTGGCCAACTGCTTCTGCCGCATTAGGTAGATCTATGACCGCTGCAGTTATGATGGGAGCAATGTTAAAGGGTGACGATAAGTTAACAGTTAAAGTAGAAGGAAACGGTCCTATTGGTCCTATGATCATCGATAGCAATGCTAAAGGTGAGGTGCGTGGATATGTAACAAATCCTCAAGTACATTTCGACTTAAACTCAGTAGGTAAGCTTGATGTTCGTCGTGCAGTTGGAACAGAGGGTACTTTAACAATTGTCAAAGATCTAGGAATGCGAGACTTCTTCACGGGACAAGTACCAATAGTTTCTGGAGAAATTGCAGAGGATTTCACTTACTATTACGCTATTTCAGAACAAGTTCCGTCCTCAGTAGGTCTAGGAGTATTGGTGAACCCAGACAACTCCATTTTGGCTGCTGGTGGGTTTATCATTCAGTTATTACCAGGGACAGATGACGAGACTATAACAATTATAGAAGAACATTTAAATAAGATGGAGCCGGTGTCTAAGTTAATTGAAAGAGGATTGACTCCAGAGGAACTCTTATTTGAAATTCTTGGGAAAGAAAACGTTCAAATATTAAATGAGATGCCAGTACAATTTGAATGTAATTGCTCTAAAGATCGATTTGGTAGTGCAATTATCAGTCTTGGGGAAAGTGAAATCCGTGACATGATTGAAGAAGACGGCGGTGCTGAGGCTCAATGTCATTTTTGTATGGAAAAATATAATTACTCAGTAAATGAATTGGAGTCTTTTATCGATGAAATCAATTCATAATAATGTTCCAACTCAACCTAAACGACGTTTAAAAACGAAACCGGTACTTATTGTACTAGGTATACTTTTACTTGGAAACTTACTTTGGTTTATAGCTTGGTTAATACCAAATGATCAACAAGCAAAGGCATCCGAAGAAGTCGCTTCAGTTGATGGAAAGATTATTACGAAAGAGCAATGGATGGCTTCCATGGAAACAATTTATGGAAAAGAAGTATTATTAGATATGGTAAACGCAGAAGTCATGGAGGCTGCTGCGAAGAAAAACGATATTAAAGTAACGGACGCGGAGATAGATCTGGAGCTAGCGCTTATTAGGTCCACAAGGGAAGGTACAGACACTTCCCTTCAAGCATATGACGATGAGATATTACGAAAGAAAATTCGATCTCGCCTTATTTTAGAGAAGGTATTAGCAAAAGATGTTAATGTAAAGGAAAAGGATATAAAGGATTTCTATGAAAATAATAAAAATCTATATAATATCCCAACTTCCTACCGTACTAGCGTTATTTACGTGGCTACAGAAGAGGAAGGGAAAGCTGTTTTAAAAGAGCTCAAGGATGAATCGTCCTTTGATGGTCTGGCAAGAGAGCGTTCGACAGATCCAAGTTCTGCAAGCTTAGGTGGAGACGTGGGTTATATCTCTAAAGGTACTGATTCGATAGATGAAGCTTTAGTTGAGGCATTAGAGAAAGTTAAAGAAGGAAAGACTAGCGGAGTTATCGCTCTTAAGGATGGCCGTTATGCAATAGCACTTGTAAAGGATATATTTGAAGGACAAGCATTCTCTTATGAGAAAGTAGAAGGTCATATAAAGAGAGAGTTGGCACTAAGTCAAATACATCAATCTGTAACACAAGAATCATTCTGGCAGGAATATAAAGCCGAATGGATATATGGCGAACAGTAAAAATAAGGCTTTAAACCGCCCTCCAGTGTTGGATGAATCTAACATTGGAGGGCGCTTTTTATAGACGACGCAAGAGTGTCGGGAATATCCCATGCTGCTCTCTTACGGAACACGAAATGGATTCATTTTGAAAACAAATGTATATAAGAGTCTAAAGTCCCGTAGAATATATAGAACAAGAATTTAAATTTTTGATTGTACTGTAGTAAAAGGGGTAGGTTAGTAATTATGGAAATGTGTGTGAACTGCTTATTTTAAAAGAGTAGTCAATAAAAAAATTTACTTTATTTGGCGAACTGTATTAATTGACAGTAGTTCTCAAAGATTGATATGATATAGGAAATAAAACCTATCAATCAAGTAGGGATTAGGAGTGAATCGTAGAATGGCAAAATTAGCGAATAGTGTAGCAGATTTAATAGGTAAAACACCGATTGTTAAATTAAACAGAGTGACTAGCCCAGAAGATGCTGAGGTTTATGTGAAATTAGAATATTTTAACCCTGGAAGCAGTGTAAAAGATCGTATTGCTCTAGCAATGATTGAAAATGCCGAAAAAGAAGGCAAATTAAATGCAGAAAGCACAATTATTGAGCCTACAAGTGGTAACACAGGAATCGGGCTAGCAATGATTGCGTCAGCAAAAGGATATAAAGCTGTATTAGTAATGCCAGACACAATGAGCTTAGAGCGTAGAAATTTACTTCGTGCATATGGTGCTGAATTAGTGTTAACACCTGGAGCTGATGGTATGAAGGGTGCAATTGCGAAGGCGCTAGAACTATCGAATGAAAACGGTTGGTTTATGCCACAACAATTTAATAACCCTGCAAACCCAGAGGTGCACCGTTTAACAACTGGTCCTGAAATTGTAGAAGCATTTGACCAATTAGATGGATTTGTTGCTGGAATCGGTACTGGTGGTACAATAACAGGTGCTGGTGGCGTGTTAAAGGAAAAATTCCCGAATATCCACATTGCTGCAGTTGAACCAAAAGATTCAAGTGTCCTTTCTGGTGGTAAACCAGGACCACATAAAATTCAAGGGATTGGCGCTGGCTTTGTACCAGAAGTATTAGATACTAAGTTATATGATTCCATTATTCAAGTTTCTAACGAGGATGCTTATGCTACTTCTCGTGAAGTTGCTAAAAGTGAAGGAATCTTAGGTGGAGTATCTGCAGGTGCTGCTATTTATGGAGCGCTTCAGTTAGCGAAACAACTTGGTAAAGGGAAAAAAGTTCTTGCAGTTATCCCTGACAACGGGGAACGTTACTTGAGTACACCTCTTTATCAATTTGAAGACTAATTTATATATGTTTCGAAAGTTAATTTCATAAGAGTTGATGTAACGAGAGGGAGTTTGTTTACTTCCTCTCTTTTTTGTGGCAAAAAGTAACAGTTTCACGTTAAGATGAAGTCAGATTGTTTTTAGGGGGAAATGAAAATAGTGGGATTACATCTTCATACACATTCATTCCAAATGTCTAAAGAGGCATTTTTTTATGGATATAAAGAGCTTACCAAAAACGAAACACATCATCTGTTCTTAGAGAGTGGGAGAGGCGGTCATATTTCTGTAGCGGCCTGGAATCCAGTAGCTACTATTAGGTCTGAGGAGAAGGGTATCCATGTTAAGTGGAGAGAAGGAGGGGAGGAATCTATAGAGGGCGAACCCTTAGATGAGCTCGAGCGTCTCATTGCAAACTATAAGATTTCTTACGATAACAGCCTTCCTGATTTTCAAGGGGGAGCAGCTGGTTTTATTAGCTACGATTATGCTAGAAAGATAGAAGTGCTACCAACCCATTCAGAAGATGATTTGCATATACCGGATATATACTTTTATCTATTAGATAGCTGGGCTGTGTTGGATGTGGAGACTGAAACAGTAACATTGATGAAACTCTCTAGCAGTAGTGAGGATTTAGAGGAAATGGAAGAGCGATACAAACAGGCAGCCGATCAGGGCATATCCTCTAGAATCTTCTTGCCAGGAGCTGCAATGGAAGTTCAAGAGGATTCATCGGAGCTACATGTGTCGATGAGTTCAGAGGAATTTGAAGAAGCTACGCTAAAAATTCAAGAATATATTGCTCAAGGAGACGTTTTCCAAGTTAACTTATCAGTTCGTCAATCTAAAGAGTTAAAAGCATCTGCCATTGAAATGTATGAGGCATTGCGTACCTTCAACCCTTCTCCTTATATGGCATATATACAGTCACCGGAGTTTACTGTAGTATCAGGATCTCCTGAGCTATTAGTAAAGAAAAAGGGGCTGGAGCTATCTACAAGACCCATCGCTGGTACAAGGCCAAGAGGGAAAGACGAGGCAGAAGATCTTTTATTGGCAAATGAGCTGATTGAAAATGAAAAAGAGCGTGCTGAGCACGTCATGCTTGTAGATCTGGAGAGGAACGACTTAGGGCGCGTTTCTGCTTATGGCACAGTGGAAGTAAATGAGTTTATGGTGATTGAGCGTTATTCCCATGTCATGCATATTGTTTCAAATGTTAAGGGGCAGCTACGTCAAGGGGCGACAAATGCAGAAATAGTTAGAGCAATGTTCCCAGGTGGAACCATTACTGGAGCACCAAAAATAAGAACCATGGAAATCATAGATGAGTTAGAGCCTGTTCGAAGAGGATTATATACAGGTTCTATAGGATGGCTTGGATATACCGGGGATATAGAGCTTAATATCGTTATACGGACAGCATTTATACAAGAAAGAATGGCTCATATCCAAGCAGGAGCGGGTATAGTAATTGACTCAAAGCCTAGTGCAGAATATATAGAGTCGATTAACAAGGCAAAGGCTCTATGGCAGGCAAAGGCTATGGCGGAAGGAGCAAGCAAATGATTCTAATGATTGATAACTATGATTCCTTTACTTACAATTTAGTACAATATATCGGAGAGTGTGGGGTAGAGATAAAGGTTGTTCGTAATGATGAGCTTTCAATAGAAGACATCGAACAATTATCACCACAAGTTATAGTTGTTTCTCCAGGTCCCTGTACCCCGAACGAGGCAGGTATCAGCTTAGAAGTAATCACCTATTTCGCCGGGAAAATACCTTTACTAGGGGTTTGTTTGGGACACCAATCCATTGGCCAAGCGTTTGGGGGGAATGTAATTCGTGCAGAACGACTGATGCATGGGAAAACGTCTCCGGTCTTTCATGATGGCAAAGGTGTTAATAAGAATATGCCTAACCCGTTCCTTGCTACTCGCTATCATTCTTTAATAGTAGAGAGAGGCTCACTTCCAGACAGTCTCGAAATTACATCCTGGACAGCGGAGGGAGAAATAATGGGAATACGCCATAAGGATTTTCCAGTAGAGGGTGTACAGTTCCACCCGGAGTCTATCATGACGGAGGAAGGAAAAAAACTAATCCAAAACTTTGTGCATGACCACTGCTATGCTAAGGAGCTGTCCTAAATGGAGGCTTGGAAGAATGGGCAATTATATAAAGCTAGTGAATTAACGGTATCAGCCTATGATCATGGCTTCTTATATGGCCTTGGCTTTTTCGAAACGTTTCGTACTTACAATGGCAACGTATTTTTATGGGATGAGCATTGGTTGAGACTCACAGAGGCACTGGCCGATTTTCGTATAGACTTGCCTTATGACAAGCAGGCCATTTTGGAGGCTGTGAATTTATTAACAGAAGCGAATAAAGGGGAAGACGGGTATTTTCGTTTAAACGTTAGTGCAGGTATTCATGATCTGGGATTACAGCCAAACAATTATCAGGAACCAACCGTTATTTTATATCGAAAGCCCCTTCCTCCGATGATACGTGGTAAAGAGAAGTCGGCAGTATGGTTAAAGACTGTCAGAAATACTCCAGAGAGCAGCATTCGTCATAAATCCCACCACTTTGCAAACAATGTTCAAGCGAGGCTTGAACTAGACTCACTAGCTGATCAGGAAGGGATTTTTGTAAATGCCTCAGGTTTTGTGGCAGAAGGTATTACTTCAAATGTCTTTTGGGTAAATGGCGGGAAAGTCTATACTCCCTCTGTTGAGACTGGAATATTAAATGGAACGACGAGAAAATGGATTTTAAAAAATTGTACAAGCGATATAGAAGAAGGTTTTTACACAAAGAATCATTTAGAATATGCGGAAGAGGTTTTTATAACAAACGCAGTTCAGGAGCTGGTTCCGATTAAAAGTATTGGCGGGAAACAGTTTTTAGGAAATCTCGGTCCTGTTTACAAAGAGCTCCACAAACAATATGTTGCGTGTATTCAGGGAAAAAGGAGAGCATAACATGAATTTAAAACATAATTTACAACCGTTTAAAGCTGGAGGAGTTACTCTAGATTTTCGAAATGAAACGATTATAATGGGCATTCTTAACGTTACACCGGATTCCTTTTCGGATGGTGGAAGGTTCAACGAGATAGAGCATGCTGTTGGTAGAGCAAAACAAATGGTAGCCGAAGGAGCAAAAATAATAGATGTTGGGGGAGAGTCCACCAGACCAGGATACACGCCAATATCTGATGAAGAAGAAATTGCGCGTGTTGTGCCGGTCATCCAAGCTATTAGCCGACAAGTGGACGCAATCATTTCTATTGATACGTATAAATCAGCTGTAGCTAGAGCAGCTATAGAGGCCGGGGCTCACGTCATTAATGATATTTGGGGAGCTAAGAAAGATCCGGAGATTGCCAATGTGGCAGCCGAATTCAATGTCCCAATTATACTCATGCACAATCGAGATGATGAGGACTATGTAGATTTTTGGATAGAGGCGAAGAAGGATTTAGAAGAAAGCATCCATATTGCCAGGACAGCAGGTGTACCTCATGAAAATATTTGGTTAGACCCAGGTATAGGATTTGCAAAATCTCATGATCAAAATATTTTAATGATGCAGCATTTAGCTGACCTCGTGGATATGGGCTACCCAGTATTGTTGGCTACTTCCCGTAAGCGTATGATTGGTAATGTATTAAATTTGCCAGTGGACGAACGTATGGAGGGTACTGGAGCGACAGTATGCTATGGTGTCCAGCTTGGCTGTCATATAGTGAGAGTTCATGATGTCAAGGAGATGGCAAGAATGACGAAAATGATGGATGCTTTATTAGGCAAAGGCATCGAGATGAAAGCGGAGGCTTAACAGATGGACTATATTCATTTAAATGATTTAGAATTTTACGGATTTCATGGGGCACTTCCAGAGGAAACAAAGCTCGGGCAAATTTTTAAAGTAACGGTGACTCTTGCCTGTGACTTAAAAAAAGCTGGGGAAACAGATAATTTAGATGAAACGGTTAACTATGCTGAGGTGTTTGAGCTTTGTAAGGAGATCGTGGAGGGAAAACCCTACTTGTTAATAGAAGCTGTTGCGGAAAGAATTGCTTCTCGAATACTGGAGCGGTATAAGGAAAAAGTAAGTGGATGTCGAATACATCTAGTAAAACCAAACCCTCCTATAGTAGGCCACTACACTTCGGTAGCTGTTGATATAACGAGGGGTATATTATGAACGTAGCATACATTTCCTTAGGATCGAATATAGGGAATCGATTAGAATTTTTACAAGAAGCAGTTGGTTTATTGAAGGAGACACAACAGATAGATGTTCTGAAGGTGTCGTCGGTCTACGAGACAGCTCCAGTCGGTTACGTGGACCAAGCGGCATTTTTAAATATAGTTGTAGAACTGAAGACTTTATTTACTCCACATGAATTATTAGTAAAATGCAATGAAATAGAGGACTTACTGGGGAGAAAGAGAGTAGTTCGCTGGGGTCCAAGAACAGTAGACCTTGACATTTTGTTGTATAATGAAGAAAATATGAAAACAGAAGACCTCATTATTCCTCATCCTAGGATGGCGGAAAGAGGCTTCGTGCTTGTTCCGCTTTTGGAGTTAAATCCTAATATAATCGATCCGCGGACAAAACAAGCTTTTTCGAATTTAGTGCATGACCAGAAAGAGGGCGTCCATTTATGGAGAAAGTTCGCTGGGGTCGACGCATTCGTGCATTTCGAAGGTTAAAGATGATCAAGCAAGTCGAGCTTGCAAAAGAAATGGATATGTCTGTGTCTATACTTGGGAAAATTGAACAAGGTAAGCGCGCTCCAACCGAAGCACAGTTGGAAAAGATTGCTGCCATACTTGATATAAAGATAGAGGAACTAAAAGGAGAAATAGAGGCAGGTGAAGATAAATGACAAATGCACCGACTAAGCCATTTCAAATTGGTAACCATGTAATGGATAACCGAGTGGTTTTGGCACCCATGGCTGGTATTTGTAACTCAGCATTCCGTCTAACGGTTAAAGAGTTTGGCGCGGGACTTGTCTATGCTGAAATGATTAGCGATAAGGGGATTGTTCAAAAAAATGAAAGAACATTAAGCATGCTTTACATTGATGAACGTGAAAATCCATTGTCACTGCAAATCTTTGGCGGAGAAAAAGAAACGCTAGTAGCTGCAGCGCAATATGTTGACCAGCACACTTCAGCCGATATTATTGATATTAACATGGGTTGCCCAGTGAATAAGATTATAAAATGTGAGGCTGGGGCAAGATGGCTCTTGGACCCTAACAAGATCTATGAGATGGTATCTGCAGTTGTAGATAATGTAAAAAAACCGGTAAGTGTAAAAATGCGTACAGGCTGGGATGAAGAACACTTATATATGGTAGAAAATGCACAAGCAGTCGAGCGCGCTGGTGGAGCAGCAGTTGCCGTACACGGACGTACTCGTGTACAAATGTATGAGGGAGAAGCAAACTGGGACTTAATACGACAAGTGAAAGAAGCAGTCAATATTCCTGTCATCGGTAATGGGGACGTGAACACTCCACAAGATGCAAAACGTATGTTAGATGAAACAGGCGTTGATGGTGTAATGATCGGACGAGCAGCATTAGGTGATCCATGGATGATTTATCGTACAGTGGAATATCTTGAAACAGGCGAGCTAAAGCCTGAACCTACTGTGCAAGAGAAGATTGACGTATGTTTATTACATTTTGATCGGCTGACTGCTCTTAAGGGAGAGCATATTGCGGTCCGTGAAATGCGTAAGCATGCATCTTGGTATCTTAAAGGGATCCGTGGAAACGGGACGGCTAGAAATATGATTAACCAAACAGAAACTGCACAAGAGCTGAAGGATTACTTGCGCTTCTTTGCAGAAGAGTCTTTAAAGGAATATAATGAGGCTAGCACAATTCTTGCTTAATTTAGTGGGCTGTCACATCAAGTGACGGCTCTTTCCGTTTTTTATTTAGTCGTTAGGTTCAGTGGCAGAAATAAAAGATGAAGTAAACACTGAAATTGTGTACAATAAATGCAACGTAAAGGATACTTGCGAATAATAGATTGTAAAAGGAGTGAAGGAAATGTCTAACATGGAAGAATTAAATGATCAACTTTTGGTGAGACGCCAGAAGATGACTACGATACAAGAAAAAGGATTAGATCCATTTGGCGGAAAGTTTGAAAGAACTCATTTAAGTGACCAAGTCGTTTCTGAATATGAAGAGTTCACAAAAGAGCAGTTAGAAGAAACGCCTCACGAAGTAGTAATAGCTGGGCGAATCATGACGAAGCGCGGAAAAGGAAAAGCTGGGTTTGCGCATATACAAGATCTAGGCGGCCAAATTCAGATTTATGTACGAAAAGATGCAATTGGTGAAGATGCTTACGAGCTATTTACTACAGCAGACTTAGGTGACATCGTAGGCGTTCGAGGTAAAGTATTTAGAACTCAGGTAGGTGAATTGTCAGTAAAAGCAACAGAGTTTACCTTCTTAACTAAATCCTTACGTCCAATGCCAGAGAAATTCCACGGGTTAAAAGATGTTGAACAACGCTACCGTCAACGCTACTTAGATTTAATGACTAGTGCTGAAAGCAAAAACACTTTTATCACTAGAAGCCGTATTATTCAATCTATGCGTCGTTACTTAGATAGCCAAGGCTATTTAGAAGTAGAGACACCATTGTTACATACTGTAGCAGGGGGAGCAGCAGCTCGTCCGTTTATTACTCATCACAATGCATTAGATATGGAGCTTTATTTACGAATTGCAATTGAATTACACTTAAAGCGTCTAATTGTAGGTGGTTTAGAAAAGGTTTATGAAATAGGCCGTGTATTCCGTAATGAAGGTGTATCTACTCGTCATAATCCTGAATTTACAATGATTGAGTTATATGAGGCATACGCTGACTATAAAGACATCATGAATCTAACAGAAAATCTAGTAGCACATGTTGCTCAAGAAGTTCTTGGTTCTACTACAGTTATGTATGGAGATGATGAGATCAATCTTGCTCCTGGTTGGAGACGCTGGCATATGGCAGATGCAGTCAAAGAGACTTCAGGAGTTGATTTCTGGAAAGAGATGACGAAAGAAGAAGCTCATGCCTTGGCTAAAGAACATGGAGTAGAAGTTAAACCTTCTATGGAAGTGGGACATGTACTAAACGAATTCTTTGAACAAAAGGTAGAAGAAACTTTAGTTCAACCAACATTTATTTATGGACATCCAGTAGAAGTTTCTCCACTTGCGAAGAAAAATCCAGAGGATGGACGTTTTACAGATCGCTTTGAGCTGTTTATTGTTCGTCGTGAGCATGCTAATGCTTTCACAGAGTTAAATGATCCTATCGATCAACGTAATCGCTTTGAAGCGCAATTAGAAGAGAAAGCTGCTGGAAACGATGAAGCACATGAAATGGATGAAGATTTCTTAGAGGCATTAGAATATGGAATGCCACCAACAGGTGGACTAGGAATTGGAATAGATCGTTTGGTAATGTTATTAACAAACTCCCCGTCTATTCGCGATGTTTTATTATTCCCTACGATGCGTCATAGAGATTAAAGAGCTTAAGAATGGGACACTACTAGTAGTAGTGTCTCTTTCTATTTATACGACTATATATTGGGTGAGAATTATTTTAATTATTTTACTTTTAAAAAGCCCTTGTAAAAGGTGCTGGCAGGGTGGTATAGTAATCAAGTTCCCAATTTTACTTCTAAATCTCACAAAAATAACTTGAAAAAAGTTGTTGACATTGAAAAGTAGATTTGGTAAGATAATAAAGTCGCCAAAACGAACGGCGCAATGAACATTGAAAACTGAACATGCAAAACGTTAAGACATATAGCATCAACAAGCTTCGGCTTGATTGACGCAAAACAATTTTTGACATCATTTAAT
>NZ_CALIED010000024.1:0-11871 GCF_938022135.1 uncultured Psychrobacillus sp. | reverse complement strand
AGCCGCCGATGGTAGTTGGAGGGTCGCCCCTGCAAGAGTAGGACGTCGCTGGGCACCAAAGAAAGTCGTCACCGAGTAATCGGTGGCGGCTTTTTGTTTTGTTTAAAATGAAAAAAAAAAGCCGAAAGCTATCACTCTCCCTATCCACGTATGTGAGAATAGCTTTGAATCTCTTTGCAATTTTCTAGTTTTAAATAAATTTTCATAAGAATATTACATAGGTAAAAATTATTGATATATAGTAATCTACCAGTAAAATCTGTAGTAACAGGCAGTGACACAAGTAGGGATAGCGAGACAGATATACATCACACCTGCGCAGGCTAATGCTCACTCCACAGGAAGTGTCTGCCAGAGCGGACTTATTAAACGCATATAAATATTGATAATACTCTTAGAGAGCGTTTATACATTTATCTATTAAAATAGGAATTATGGACTCAAACCTAGTTTCAACTTAATAGTTTTTAATCTTTTAATAGACAAAGTAATAAAATAATTGAAAGAAAAGTCGGAATATATATATTATTTATCGATTCTTGACAGTCTATGTGCCCGCTGATAACCTTGTAATAATATTTAATTATAGAGGAGGAAGTCAGCGTAATGTGGGAATCGAAATTTCAAAAAGAAGGTTTAACATTTGACGATGTTTTATTAGTTCCAGCTCAATCAGAAGTTTTACCAAAGGATATTAATTTATCAGTACACTTAACATCAAAAATCAAATTAAATATTCCGGTGATCAGTGCTGGTATGGATACTGTTACAGAGGCAAAAATGGCTATTGCTATGGCACGCCAAGGTGGATTAGGAATTATTCATAAAAACATGAGCATTGAGGAACAAGCAGAACAAGTGGAAACAGTTAAACGTTCAGAGAATGGCGTTATCACAGATCCTTTTTATCTAACACCGACTCATCAAGTTTATGATGCAGAGCATTTAATGGGGAAATACCGCATCTCTGGCGTTCCTATAGTAAATAATGAAGAAGAACTAAAGCTAGTCGGAATAATTACGAATCGTGACCTACGATTCATTCAAGACTATTCTTTACCAATTAATGAAGTGATGACTAAAGAACAGTTAGTGACTGCTGCAGTTGGTACTACATTAGAACAAGCTGAAAAAATTCTTCAACAATACAAAATAGAAAAATTACCAATTGTAGATGATAACGGAATCTTAAAAGGTTTAATTACTATTAAAGATATTGAAAAAGTAATTGAGTTTCCTAACGCTGCTAAGGATCAACACGGCCGTTTGTTAGTTGGAGCTGCAGTAGGTGTTACAAGTGATACAATGATTCGCGTGCAAAAGTTAGTAGCTGCACAGGTAGATGTAATTGTTATCGATACAGCTCATGGGCATTCTAAGGGCGTAATAGATGTAGTGAAGGAAATAAGAGCAACCTATCCAGATTTAGATATTATTGCTGGAAATGTCGCAACTGGTGCTGCTACTAAGGCTTTATACGAAGCTGGAGCAGATGTAGTGAAAGTTGGTATCGGTCCAGGATCTATTTGTACTACTCGTGTAGTAGCAGGTGTTGGTGTACCACAAATTACTGCTATTTATGATTGTGCTTCTGAAGCTCGCAAGGCAGGTAAAACGATTATTGCTGATGGTGGTATTAAATTCTCTGGCGATATTGTAAAGGCTTTGGCTGCCGGAGGACATGTAGTTATGTTAGGTAGTCTACTGGCTGGAACTACCGAAAGCCCAGGAGAAACTGAAATCTTCCAAGGAAGACGTTTTAAAGTATACCGAGGAATGGGTTCTATTGCTGCTATGGAAAAAGGATCTAAGGATCGCTATTTCCAAGAGGATGCAAAGAAATTAGTTCCAGAAGGTATTGAAGGACGTCTACCATACAAAGGTCCACTTTCTGATACAATTCATCAGCTTCTTGGTGGAGTTCGAGCAGGTATGGGGTATTGTGGTACAGGCACTTTAGAAGACCTACGAGAAAATGCACAATTTATTCGCATGACTGGTGCCGGTCTACGAGAAAGTCACCCACATGATGTACAAATAACAAAAGAAGCACCAAACTACTCTATCTCTTAAAATAAGTAGAAACTTTCGCACCCATTACACGTCTATATATAGGCCGAATGGGTGCTTTTTTAAAGTGTTATGCACCTAGTTCAAAAAGTATGATAAAATGAGCATTGATAATAGAAAAAGTGGAGGTACAGTAGTGAAGAAATATTGGAAAACAACAATGGTAAAGTGGCTAGTACTTCCGATGTTGCTTGTGTCTTTAGTAGGTGGAATGCCAACTAACACAAAAGCAGAGGAAAGTTTAAATTTAAATGTTGATGCAGCGATCTTAGTAGATGCTGATTCTGGAAAAATTCTTTATGAGCAAAATGCAGATGCAGCTTTAGGAATTGCAAGTATGACAAAAATGATGACCGAATATCTTCTTTTTGAAGCAATAGAAGAAGGTAAAATTTCATGGGAACAACAATATTCAGTAAATGAATATACATATAAAATTTCTCAAGATCGTCGTCTAAGTAACGTGCCTCTACGCGAGGATGGTACTTATTCAATTCGTGAATTATACGAAGCAATGGCAATCTATTCAGCCAATGCAGCAACTATTGCAATAGCTGAAACAATTGCTGGAACTGAAGAAAACTTTGTGAAGTTAATGAATGAAAAAGCTGCAGAAATGGGCTTAGAAAACTATAAATTTGTAAATTCAACAGGCTTAAACAACGCAGATTTACAAGGGATGCATCCGGCAAGCACAGGAGAAACAGATGAAAATGTCATGCCTGCTAGCTCGGTGGCAAAATTAGCTTATCTTCTGATGAAAGACTATCCAGAAGTGTTAGAGACAACAAAGATTCCTCATAAAATTTTTCGCGAGGGCACATCGGATGCTATCAAAATGAGTAACTGGAACTGGATGCTACCAGGACTAGTTTACGAGTATGAAGGCGTAGATGGTTTGAAAACAGGAACAACAGATTTTGCAGGACATTCCTTTACCGGAACTGCTGAAAGAAACGGTATGAGAGTAATCGCTGTAGTCATGAAAGCAGTAGATGCTAACGGAAAAGGAAGTTATGAAGCTAGATTTGACGCAACTAGAGCGTTATTTGATTTTGGTTTTGCCCAGTTTACTAAAGTAGAGCTAATACCAGAAGGATATAAAATTCCTGGCCATAAAAATTTAAAAGTAAATAAAGGAAAAGAAGATACGGTTGCAATTGCAGTGAAAGAACCTATCTCTATGCTGATCAAATCCAGTGATAAAGATCTGTACAAGCCTGTTTTCACTCCATTAGAAGACAAGCTAGAAGCAGAAGTCAAGAAGGATACAGTAGTAGGAAAAGTCCATCTTGAAAAATCTGAAGGTACTGACTATGGGTACATTACTGGCGATCAAGGAAGTGTTGATGTAGTAACAACAGAAGCTGTAGAAAAAGCAGGTTGGTTCAGTTTAATGCTACAAGGCATCGGTAAATTCTTTAGCGGATTATGGGATAGTACAACTGATTTTGTTGGCGGCTTATTTTAACACTTAGGCATTGCAGATAAGGTTGTACATCTTCTATAAAAAGCACTGAAACTCTATATGAGTTTCAGTGCTTTTTGCTTGCAAGGGATATTATGATTTCTCTATTTTGATTGCCCGCATAAGTTCATGTATGGAGGACGAAAGATTCGTAAAATCTAATCCACCAAAACCTAAAACTAACCTTGGAACAGTTTCGTCAATGGGAGAGGTTATATACTTATGCAAACCATAGATTTGAATGTTAGCTTGTTGGGCAAGAGAAACAAGCTCCTCTTCCTTCCTATCTGTCTGGATGGTTAATAGAAGATGCATTCCTGCCTGTTCCCCTGAAAGATTAACAATAGGCTCGTACTCTGAAAGTGTCTTCGTGACTATTTCCAGCTTTCTTTTATAAATTTTACGCATTTTATTTAAGTGCTTTGCAAAGTGACCGTCCTCCATAAATTTCGCAAGTATATGCTGATCCATGCGTGGTACAGTAGCAGAATAATAATAGTATTTGTCCTTATATTGCTTTATAAGCGTGTTTGGAAGGATAGCGTAGGCAATCCTTAAGGAGGGCATGAGAGACTTCGAAAATGTGCTTAAATAAATTACACGGTCGTTTTGATCCATACCTTGTAAAGAAGGTATTGGTTTTCCTGTATATCTAAACTCACTGTCATAATCATCTTCAATAATATATCGTTTCTCTTCCTGATAAGCCCATGCTAGCAGTTGACTTCTGCGTGAGGCTGACATAACAGAACCAGTTGGAAATTGATGAGATGGTGTAACATACATAACCGTTGTATTAGTTTTCTCCAGCTCCTCCACCACTAACCCTTCCTCGTCTACTGGAACAGCAACAGACTTTTCCTCATTCTCTAAAAAAAGATGATGGGATAATGGATACCCAGGATTTTCGTAACCATAAACGGCTTTGTCACCAAGAAGACGAACGAGAAGTGGCATGAGTTGTTCTGTACCTGATCCTAAAATAATTTGCTCTGGTCTGCTTTTTACACCACGGGATTGATAAAGAT
The DNA here is from genome assembly GCF_938022135.1 of uncultured Psychrobacillus sp. Classification (NCBI taxonomy): domain Bacteria; kingdom Bacillati; phylum Bacillota; class Bacilli; order Caryophanales; family Bacillaceae; genus Psychrobacillus; species uncultured Psychrobacillus sp. The sequence continues at coordinate 7,305 of NZ_CALIED010000024.1, read as the reverse complement.
AGGACGATATTTGTTGTCTTAGTATATAGTCTCCCTGAGGATGTCCTAGCTGCAATAGATCTTTATGGTCTTCATGGGCTAATTCTTTTGCGTATTTTCTCCAAAGAGTAAAAGGAAAAGAATCTTCATCTATCTTTCCCGGTGAGAAGTCTATATGGAAGGAAGTAGCTTTCTCTTCTTTTCCAATAGGAGTATCTTCCTTTTCAATCAGAGCTAGCTCTTCTATGTTTTGGACAAAATACCCTTTTCTTGGCTCCGAATTAATATATCCTTCTGCGACAAGCTGACTATACGAAAGCTCGATCGTTGTTTGACTTAGATCAAGGTATTCAGCTAGTTTTCTTTTAGATGGAAGCTTTTCTCCTTCCTTAATATGACCTTGCACAATGGCATTTTTTAAAAATTTATATAATTGTTCATATAATGGTAGATTTGTGTTTTTTTCTAAAGGGAGCATGAGAAAATCCATTGTATCATCCAATCTGACCACGTTCATTTTATTGTTTCTGGCACTTTTCATATGGTCAATTACCATTATACTAAATTTTATAACAATTAGGAGGTATATAGGATGAATTTACATATGACAGGAACAGAGTTAGTAAAAAGAGGTATGGCTGAGATGCAAAAGGGTGGAGTTATAATGGATGTTATTAATGCGGAGCAGGCTCGTATTGCAGAGGCAGCAGGAGCCGTGGCAGTTATGGCATTAGAACGTGTGCCTTCTGATATTCGTGCTGCGGGAGGAGTGGCTCGTATGGCCGATCCTCGCATAATGGAAGAGGTAATGAGTGCTGTAACGATTCCAGTCATGGCTAAAGCGCGTATCGGACACATCACGGAAGCCAGAATGCTAGAAGCAATGGGTGTGGATTATATTGATGAATCAGAAGTACTGACTCCAGCGGATGAGGAGTATCACCTTCGAAAAAGTGAGTTTACTGTTCCTTTTGTTTGTGGATGTAAGGACTTAGGAGAGGCTGCTCGACGCATAGGAGAAGGTGCATCCATGCTTCGCACAAAAGGAGAGCCTGGGACAGGGAATATTGTAGAAGCAGTTCGTCATTTGCGTAAGGTAAATGCCCAAGTGAGAAAGATTGTGCATATGGATGAGGATGAATTAATGACAGAGGCAAAAATTCTTGGAGCACCGTATGAAATTTTATTGCAAATTAAGCACAAAGGAAAATTGCCAGTAGTAAATTTCGCAGCAGGAGGAGTTGCAACTCCAGCAGATGCTGCACTAATGATGGAGTTAGGAGCAGACGGAGTATTTGTCGGTTCAGGTATATTTAAATCCGATAATCCAGAGAAATTTGCTCGCGCTATTGTAGAGGCAACTACTCATTATCAAGATTATAAATTATTAGTGGAGATTTCAAAGGATTTAGGAATCCCTATGAAGGGAATAGAAATTTCTCGTTTATCCACTGCTGAGCGTATGCAAGATCGAGGGTGGTAAAATGGTGAAAATAGGAGTGCTTGCTCTCCAAGGTGCCGTTACGGAACATATCCGTTCAGTGGAGGAATGCGGGGCAAAGGCAGTAAAGGTTAAAACAAAAGAGGACTTGAAAGAAATAGATGGTTTAATCCTACCTGGTGGAGAAAGTACCGCAATGCGCAAGCTTATAGACCGGTTTGATTTACTAGGTTGTTTAAAGCAGTTTGCAGAGTCAGGCAAGCCTATGTTTGGTACTTGTGCTGGTCTTATATTATTAGCAAAGCAAATTCAAGGTCAGGATACACATCATATTGGTGTGCTACAAGCAACTGTCGCAAGAAATTCCTTCGGTCGTCAGGTGGATAGCTTTGAAACTAATTTAGATATTCAAGGGATAGCAGCAGATTTTCCTGCTATTTTTATAAGGGCTCCACATATTGTGGAAGTAGATAAAAGTGTAGATATTCTTGCTACCCACGAAGAACGCATCGTAATGGCAAGACAGAATCATATATTGGGATGCTCCTTTCATCCCGAATTAACAAATGATCATCGTATAACTGCCTATTTTATACAAATGGTTCAGGAATCGCTTGCCAAACCGGTCAACCTATAGTAAAGTATGGTTAATTTCATGATTTAAAAAACGATGATAGGAAGTAGTAGCAAGTAAGTTTTTTTTAGAGAGTCAGCGGCTGGTGGGAGCTGATAAAAGCGCTTGTGAATCCGTCCTTTGAGTTGCGCAGCTGAAAAATAGGTAAGCTGTGGCCGGTTGAAAAGCCGTTATTAGACAAGTGGATCTGAGATGTCAGATCAATCAGGGTGGCAACGCGGGTAGCTCTCGTCCCTTTTATAAGGGATGGGGGCTTTTTTGTCGTTTTTTATGAATTTAAATCTGGTTAATAGGCCAAAAATATCAAGAGGAGGAAATCATATGTTAGATGTAAAATTTGTACGTGATAATTATGAAGAAGTGAAAGCTAAACTTGCGAAGCGTGGAGAAGATATCTCCGAGTTCGATCAATTTCTTCCTTTAGACCAAAAGCGTAGAGAATTAATAGCAAAAACAGAAGTACTAAAGGCAGAAAGAAACGAGGTTTCTCAAAAAATCTCACAAATGAAACGAAATAAAGAGAATGCTGATGATGTAATCGCTCGCATGCGTGAAGTAGGCGATGAGATTAAAGCATTAGATGAAGAACTACGCCAGGTAGAAGAAAAATTTGAATATATGATGATGCGCATTCCAAATATTCCACATGATGACGTTCCAATTGGCGATTCTGAGGATGATAATGTTGAAATTCGTAAATGGGGAGAGGTCCCTGCGTTTAACTTTGATACAAAGGCTCATTGGGATATCGCCACAGATTTAAAAATTGTGGACTTTGAACGAGCTGCAAAAGTAACTGGAAGCCGTTTTGCTTTTTACCGTGGTTTAGGGGCAAGATTAGAGCGCGCGCTATGGAATTTCATGATGGACCTTCATTCAGAAGAGCATGGCTATGAAGAAATGCTACCACCATATATGGCAAACCGTATGAGCCTAACAGGTACTGGACAGCTTCCAAAGTTTGAAGAGGATGCTTTCTTAGTTAACGAGGAGGATTATTTCTTAATCCCAACGGCTGAGGTGCCAGTAACTAACTTCTACCGGGATGAAATTTTAGATGGAGCTGATCTTCCACAAGCCTTTACTGCTTTTAGTGCTTGTTTCCGTTCAGAGGCTGGTTCTGCAGGTAGAGATACACGCGGACTAATCCGTCAGCATCAATTTAATAAAGTTGAGCTGGTACGTTTTGTTAAACCAGAGGATTCTTACGAGCAATTGGACCTTCTAACAGGACATGCAGAAAAGGTTCTTCAGCTTTTAGGACTTCCATATCGTGTGCTACGTATGTGCACAGCAGATCTTGGATTCACTGCAGCGAAGAAGTATGATATTGAAGTATGGTTACCAAGCTATGGCGAATATAAAGAAATTTCTTCATGCAGTAACTTCGAGGACTTCCAAGCTCGTCGTGCTGGAATCCGTTTTAGAAGAGAACCGGGTGCTAAGCCTGAGTTTGTACACACATTAAACGGTAGTGGACTAGCAATCGGACGCACAGTAGCTGCCATCCTAGAAAATTATCAGCAACCAGACGGTTCAGTTAAAATCCCAGAGGTCCTACAACCATATATGGGCGGAAAAACAATTATTAAATAAAGAAAAGCGAAAGCGCCTATGTCTGCCCCGACAGGCAAATGGGGAAAAGTGAGGAGGCAGCTCTTCAGCCACCGGAACTTTTATTCATTTGACCCCGAGGGGCAAGGTGCAGAAGCTAGCCATAAAGAAAAGCGAAAGCGCCTATGTCTGCCCCGACAGGCAAATGATCCGTTATAAGATACTTTTAATGATATAAAAGTAAGAACCAAAAACGCCTAGAGTTCTAAGCGTTTTTGGTTCTTTTTCTTTAGTCGTAGCTCTCGAAAGAAAGTCGTTAGTAAATTACCACAGGTTTCCGCAAGAACCCCTTCTGTTACCTCACAGACATGGTTGAATCGAGTGTCATTTAAAAGCGAATACAGAGAATCTACACACCCTGCCTTCATGTCTCTTGCACCATATACCACTCGAGGGATACGTGACTGTAATATTGCTCCAGCACACATAGGGCAAGGCTCTAAAGTTACATAAAGGGTTGTTTCTTCGAGTCTCCAGCTACCAATTTTGGCACATGCCTCTTGAATAGCCAGAAGTTCTGCATGTGTCGTTGCATTTTGGGTTGTTTCTCGTAGATTGTAGGCACTCGCAATTACCTCATTTTTATGTACGATAATTGCTCCGATCGGAACCTCACCTATGGCAGCAGCCTTTTTTGCTTCCTCAATTGCTAAATTCATATAATATTGATCCATTTGGAGTCAACTCCTTACGCGTATTTTAGCATGTTTTGTAGATAACGTGCATATTCTGATTTGAAGGAGTGATGCGATGATTTATACAGTTAAGTTAGGTGATAGCTTATATTCTATTGCAAGACAGAATGGTACTAGTGCGGCTACTATTGCTTCGATCAATGGCTTGCCGAACCAGGATGTATTGGTCGTTGGACAATCATTAGTCTTACCCTCTACTCCAAGTCCAAATCGGCCAATGATTGAAACCAATTTATATGTGGAATGGTATACCGAGGCTCCATCTGAAACAGTTATTAGCCAAGTAGAAAATGTAGCCTCTCTATTAACCTACATGATGCCATTTGCTTTTGAAGTTAAAAGAGATGGGTCATTGACTAAAATGGATTGGGGAAGGTTGCCAGAAGTTGCTGCGGCAAATAACGTGGAAGAAGTTGTTATAATAGTCAATATTGAAGAAGGTGCTTTTAGCGACACATTAGCTCATACCATTTTTACGAATGAGGAAGTGAAGCAAAGAGTATTTGAAGAGACAGTTGCTGAGGCTAATAGAAGAGGAACGAATCATATTCATACTGATTTTGAATATATAGATCCAAATGATCGGGAAGCATACGTAACTTTCTTAAAAGAGTTTCGGGCTTTTGCTCCTAGCTTCATTTTTTCTGCTAGCCTAGCTCCAAAAACAAGTGCTAACCAGCCTGGTAAGTGGTATGAAGGACACGACTATAAGGCTCTAGGTGAGGTGCTAGACTTCGTCGTCATTATGACATATGAATGGGGCTATAGTGGAGGACCCCCGATGGCTGTGTCTCCAATAGGTCCGGTAAGAAAAGTTTTAGAGTATGCCATAAGTGAAATACCTTCACAAAAGGTTATGATGGGTCAAAACCTGTACGGCTATGATTGGACATTACCTTACAAAGTAGGCAATCCTTTTGCAAGAGCAATTAGTGCCCAAGCAGCAGTTCAACTGGCAATCGATCGAAATGCCGCGATAGAATATGATGAAGTTGCCCAGGCACCTTTTTTTAATTACTGGAGGGACGGAAAAGAGCATGAAGTGTGGTTCGAGGATGCTCGTTCTATTCAGGCTAAGTTCAATCTTTTAAAGGAACTGAACCTTTTAGGAATCTCCTACTGGCATAGTGGCTTCAATTTTCCACAGAATTGGTATCTTTTAAATGACATGTTTCGTATTAAGAAAAAATAGGGGGTATTTGTCTTTCTCTGGAAAGACAAATATCCTCTATTTTTCGTCATATCCCTATGCTAAAATAGAGGATACGACTTGAAACTTTAGAGTGAGGTTAGAGATATGTCTATTCCATTTATAACGGTAGAGGGTCCAATAGGTGTTGGTAAAACCTCATTGGCCAAAGCAATTGCTAATACATATCAATTTGAATTGTTAAAAGAGATCGTAGACGAAAACCCCTTTTTAAATAAATTCTATGAAGATATAGCAGAGTGGAGCTTTCAAACTGAAATGTTCTTTCTTTGTAATCGCTATAAGCAATTAAGTGATATTGAAAAAAAATACTTATCCAACGACACAGCAGTTGTTGCGGATTATCATATTTTTAAAAATCTTATTTTTGCAAAACGCTCTCTAAATGAGGTCGAGTATGAGAAATACGAGTCCATTTATCATATTTTAACGAAGGATATGCCAATCCCGAACATGGTAATTTATTTAGATGCAAGTATAGACGTGCTAGAAAATCGTATTGATTTACGTGGGAGAGAGTTCGAAAAGAAAATTAGTACAAGCTATCTAGAGCAACTTTCATCGGACTATAGAATGTTTATAAATGACTTTGAAGCAAAGCACCCAGACGTACCTGTTATTCGTTTCAACGGTGATGAAATGGACTTTGTACAGAACAGCCAGGATTTAAATATAATTTTAGAAAAAGTAAGTGCTACACTACTTAAAAGGAGTAAATAACATGAACTTAAGAGAAAAGTATGGCATCCCAGCCAATGCTGTCATTACTATTGCAGGAACTGTAGGTGTTGGGAAATCTACTATGACAAAAATGCTTGCTGACGCATTACATTTTAAGACTTCGTTTGAAAAAGTAGATACTAACCCATATCTTGACCGTTTTTACGAGGATTTCTCTAAATGGAGCTTTCATTTACAGATTTACTTCTTAGCAGAGAGATTTAAGGAACAAAAGAGAATGTTCGAATATGGTGGAGGGTTTATCCAGGACCGTTCTATCTATGAGGATACAGGTATTTTTGCGCAAATGCACAAGGAAAAGGGAACGATGGATCCGATCGATCATGAGACATATACAAGCCTATTCGAGGCAATGGTGATGACACCGTATTTCCCGCATCCGAACCTTTTAATTTATTTAGAAGGTTCATTGGACAGTGTAATCGATCGTATTCATGAAAGAGGCCGTCCGATGGAGCAGCAGACGCCAATCGCTTATTGGGAAGAAATGCATGGTCGTTATGAAAAGTGGATTGATGGATTTAATGGTTGCCCGGTGCTTCGCCTTAACATTAATGATTATGATATCGTAGAAAATCCTGAAGATGTCGAGCTAATTCTTGAAAGAATTGGGCATTTTATGGAACAAACACAAACAATCACCTTACGTAAATAATGAAAGCTTCCGCATGTATTGCGGAAGCTTTTTTGTTACAAAGGAGGATATTTAGTAAAAGGGGAGAATTCGAACTGGTGGTAGTGTGAGGAAAGGAAGATTAAACATGGAAAGCTTGGACCGTGTGAGTATGTGGAGGATATTATTATGAGTCAATTCATAAAATAAAAAAGAAGCTGACCCATAAAAAGTCAACTTCTTAATATTCTGAACATGTATGGCTAAGAAAAATTCGTTACAAAAGCAACGAATTCAATCTCAAATTTATGCGTGTGTGTTGTTAAAAAATGGAGGAGGAAGAGGGATTCGAACCCCCGCGCGGTATGACCCGCCTGT